>JBBSMH010000017.1:0-14508 GCA_038233275.1 Sphingomonadales bacterium
CCGGGACAGGCACCACGACCTGGCGGTCGAAACGCCCCGGCCGCAGCAGCGCCGGGTCGAGCACATCGGGCCGGTTGGTCGCGGCGATGATGATGATGCCCTCGTTCGCCTCGAACCCGTCCATCTCGACCAGCAACTGATTCAAAGTCTGTTCGCGCTCGTCGTTCGAATTGCCCAGGCCGTGGCCGCGGTGACGGCCGACCGCGTCGATCTCATCGATAAAGACGATGCAGGGCGCGTTCTTCTTGGCCTGTTCGAACATGTCCCGTACGCGGCTGGCACCGACACCCACGAACATTTCGACGAAGTCGGATCCCGAGATGGTGAAGAACGGAACGCCCGCCTCGCCCGCGATCGCGCGGGCCAGCAGGGTCTTGCCGGTGCCGGGGCTGCCGACCAGCAGCGCGCCCTTGGGAATCTGCCCGCCTAGCTTGGAGAAGCGCTGCGGATCCTTCAGGAACTCGACGATTTCCTCGAGCTCCTCGCGCGCCTCGTCGATGCCGGCGACATCCTTGAAAGTGACCTTGCCCTGCCGCTCGGTCAGCATCTTGGCCTTGGATTTGCCGAAGCCCATCGCGCCGCCTGCGCCGCCGCCCTTCTGAACCTGGCGAAGAGCGAAGAAGGCGATGCCGAGGATCAGGATGAATGGCAGCGACTGAATGAGAACCGCGGTCAGGAGGCTCATCTCCTCTTTCGCCGCGCCCGAATAGGTGACGCCGTTTTCCTCGAGGAGCGAGGTCAGCGAGGTGTCATTCGCCACCGGAATCGTGCTGAACTTCTCGCCGTTGGAGAGGGTGCCGGTAATCTTGTGTTCCGAGATCTGCACGTCCTTGACCGTGCCTTCGGCCACCTTGTCGCGAAATTCGGAGTAGCTGACCGCTTCGCCGGCGGGCTGGCCCCCGCTGCCGAACGCGGACACCACGATGAGCAGAGCGAGGAATACCCCACCCCATACCATGAGGCTCTTGACCCAGGGGTTGGGACCCTCGTTCTCTGGGCCCTGCTGCGGGTTCTGTTCGCTCATCGGCGCACGATCCTTTCTCGCTTGGCCCGCAATGTAGGGTTGCGGGGGTGAATGGCAAGTTGACGCGCCCTTCTATTTTGGGCGGGCCAGCCCTTGGTAGCGAGCGCAATAACCAGCCGGCCCCCGTACCCTCGCCACCCGTTCCGGCGTAGAGGAACCCTCCGATTCCGAAGGCCAGCGCAGCAAACATCAGCGCAGCCAGCATCAACGCGCCGTCCCGCATCAGCAGGGCCAGGCCCATGATTGCAATGGCGAGCATCGGCAAAGAACTGGCGAAAGGCAGGAATTCGAGCGGGAGGACGGCGAGGCACAAGAGGATGATCACGACCCCTGCCACTTTGGTCCACACGCCTGTGGTCAGCACCTCCATTCTGCCATGCGACTGATTGTCGAGCCACTCGGCAAAACTGTGCAGCTTTCTTACGGCCTTGTGGAGCTTCCTGCTCTTGACCGCGCGACAGCGAATAAACTCGGGCATCCAGATGTGGTCCCGGCCCATTACCATCTGCACAGCCACAATCGCGACGATAAGGGCCAGGAAGGTGGGAACACCGGGGATGCCCCCCACAGGCGTGAATTCGATCAGCGGCGGGATAATCACGGAGGCGCCGAAGCTGCGGCCGCCGAAATCATCCAGGACGTCACCGACGCAGACCTCTTCGTGAGTCGCTGCAAGCTCGTCGAGCTCGGCAAGAACCTCCTCGACGTTTTCGGGTTCCTTGTTCACCTGCGCTTCCTCTCGCGCCGCTAAACGGTCGAGGAAGCATCGGGGTCCGCAAAGGGTCAGGTACCGGAGGACTGAAGCAGCGCGGAGCGTTCGCAGCTGCACACCACCTCGTCGCGCTGGTTGAGCGCCTGGTGACGAAATGTGACGATGCCCTGCCCAGGCCGCGACTGGCTTTCGCGGATTGCGATCACCTCGCTGCGCGCGCGCAAAGTGTCGCCGATGAAGACCGGATTGGGGGTCACCACCTTGTCGAAGCCGAGGTTGGCGACAAGCGTGCCAAGCGTGGTGTCCCCGACACTGAGCCCCACCAGCAAGGCGAAGGTGAAGGTGGAATTGACCAGGATCTGCCCAAAGGCGCTTTCTCTGGCGGCTTCAGCGTCGAGGTGTAGCGGCTGGGGATTGTGCGTCATGGTGGAGAACAGGAGGTTGTCGGTTTCGGTGACCGTGCGACGGATATCGTGCTCGATCGTATCGCCGACGCGCCACTCGTCGAAGAACCTGCCCGCCATTACGCGTCGTACCCCATCACAGCCTTGACTTCGAGGAATTCGTCGAAGCCGAACTTGCCCCATTCGCGGCCATTGCCGGATTTTTTGTAGCCGCCAAAGGCGGCATGGAGATCGTACCCGCCGTTGATCGCGACGCGGCCCGCGCGAATTTTCCGGCTCAGCTTCTTCGCGGTCTCCACATCCTCGCCCATGATATGGCTGGCGAGCCCGTATTCGGTGTCATTGGCGATGCTGATCGCATCATCGTAGTCTTCGTAGCCGAGGATCGCCAGCACCGGGCCGAAGATTTCCTCGCGAGCGATTTCCATGTCGTTGGTGACGTCGGCAAATACGGTAGGCTTGACGTAATGGCCGGTTTCTAGCCCCTCGGGTTTGCCCGGGCCGCCCGCCACCAGCGTGGCGCCCTCCTCGATGCCGCTTTCGATCAGCCTCTGGATCTTCTCCCACTGCGCTCTGGAGACGACCGGTCCGATCGTGGCGTTGCCGCTGGGATCGCCAGGGATCACGGCCTCGGCGGCCTCCTTGGCTGCCGCCTTGGCCTCCTCCATCCGCTTGTGCGGCACAAGCATGCGGCTCGGCGCGGTGCAGGTCTGGCCGGAATTGCCCATCATCGCCGTAGTGCCCTTCATCACCGACCGGGTGAAGGCGCCGTCGTCGAGGATGATGTTGGGGCTCTTCCCGCCCAGCTCCTGGGCCACACGCTTTACCGTCGGCGCGGCATTCTGCGCGATGGCGATCCCCGCGCGCGTCGAGCCGGTGAAGCTGACCATGTCGATGTCCGGATGGCCCGAAATCGCTTCGCCCACTCCCGGGCCATTGCCGTTGACCAGGTTGAAGACCCCCGCAGGCACGCCCGCCGCATCCATGATCTCAGTGAAGATGCAGGCGTTGAAAGGCGCGATCTCGGACGGCTTGAGGATCATCGTGTTGCCGGTCGCCAGCGCGGGGAAGACCTTGCAGGCAATCTGATTGAGCGGCCAGTTCCATGGAGTGATCATGCCCACCACGCCGATCGGCTCGTACAAATGCAGCGTGGGGCCGTCCTGGCGCTCGAATTCGAAGCCTTCCAGAATCTCTATCGCGGTCTGGAGATGCCCCGCCATCAGCGCGGTGTGGGGGCCGTTGGCGAGCGACATCGGCGCGCCCATCTCATCGCTGATCGCGCTCGCCAGATCCTCGCGGCGCTTGTCATATTCGGCCTGGATCGCGCGCAGCAGGTCCAGCCGCTCTTTGCGAGTGGAGAACTGCCAGCTTTCGAATGCCGCGCGCGCCGCCTTCACCGCGCAATCGACGTCGGAAAATGTACCGAACGAGATGTGTCCGATGACCTCTTCGGTGGCCGGATTCTCCACCTCGCGGATATCTTCCTCGGCCGGAGCGACCCAATGGCCGTCGATATAAAATTGGGTGTATTCGCGCATCATCGAACTCCTTGCGCGCAGCTCTAACTCCCTTCGGCCCAGCGCGCCACCACCTGCACGCCGTCATCGGCGCTGTCGCGAACGGTATTCGGCGTGCGAGCGAAACGCGGCGCCGGCGCGGTGTGCCACCTCCCGCCATGCTGAATGAACGTCTCGCGCGCCTTCATATGCGGGTGCTCGCGCGCCTGGTCGAGCGGGACGACCGGGGCGAAACAGGCATCGGTCCCTTCGAGCAGGTCGCACCACTCCGCCTGGGATCTGGTCAGGAACACATCGGTCAGCCTGTTGGAGTAATCGTCCCAGTTCCCCCCGTCCATCTGGCCCTTTCTCAGCTCCTCGGGCGCATCGATGCGGTCGAGCAATTCCGCGTAGAATTGCGGCTCGATCGCTCCCACGCTGATTTCCTTGCCGTCCGCGCAGCTATAACATCGATAGAAGTGCGCCGCTCCGCCCAGCAGGCCCGTGCCGCGCTCGGTCGAGCGCAAGGCGGAGGGCGGTTGGCCGTAGAAGAAGCTCATCAGACTTGTGACCCCGTCGACGATCGCGGCATCGACCACCTGGCCCTTGCCGCTGCTTGCGCGCTCGTAGAGCGCGGCGAGAATCCCCATCGCACAATAGAGCGAGCCGCCCCCGAAATCGCCGACGAGATTCTGCGGCGGGACGGGCAATTCTCCCTTGTTGCCGATCGCGTCCAATGCGCCGGTGATGGCGATATAGTTGAGATCGTGCCCCGCCGCCTGCGCCAGCGGGCCATCCTGTCCCCAGCCGGTCATGCGCGCGTAAATGAGCCGCGGATTGGCGGAAAGCATATCTTCCGGCCCCAGTCCCAGCCGCTCCATCACTCCCGGGCGGAAGCCTTCGACCAGGACATCGGCGTGCGCCAGCGCTCCTCGCACGAATTCGATCCCTTCCTCGCTCTTGAGATCGATTCCCACGCGGTGTCGGGCACGCTCGACCACCGGGTTCATCGGCCGGTGGCCTGGCCGCTCAATCCGCACCACTTCGGCCCCCATGTCGGCCAGCATCATGGCAACATGCGGGGCCGGTCCGATGCCCTGGAATTCGACCACCCGGAGCCCGGTCAAGGGGCCCCTGGAACGGGTTTCGCCGTCACTCATCACTGCCACTCCCGCGGAGCTCAAGGTTGCGCGCCCCACCTTGCCTCATGCGCGAAGCGGGTCAAAGCGCCAATTCGCCTGCTGGCAGATAAGCTTGCTTGCGCGCCCCCGCCCCCTTAGCCAGTGGCCGGACGGACGATGACCCAGCCCCTAACCCATCTCCAGCGGCTCGAGGCCGAAAGCATCCACATCATGCGCGAGGTGGTGGCCGAGGCGGAGCGCCCGGTGATGCTTTATTCAATCGGCAAGGACAGCGCGGTGATGCTGCATCTCGCGCGCAAGGCGTTCCATCCGTCGTCGCCGCCCTTTCCGCTGCTCCATGTCGATACCACTTGGAAGTTTCGGGACATGTATGCCCTGAGGGAAAAGGCAGCGCTCGAGGCGGGGATGGAGCTGCTCGTCCACCGTAATCCGGAAGCGGAGCAACGGGGCATCAATCCCTTCGATCACGGGCCGCTGCACACCGACATGTGGAAGACCCAAGGATTGCGGCAGGCGCTCGACACATATGGTTTCGACGCCGCTTTCGGCGGCGCGCGGCGCGACGAGGAAAAGTCCCGGGCCAAGGAACGGGTGTTCTCCTTCCGCAGCGCGAGCCACGGCTGGGATCCGAAGAACCAGCGTCCAGAGCTGTGGAACCTCTACAATGCACGCAAGAACAGGGGTGAATCGTTCCGTGTTTTCCCGCTGTCTAACTGGACCGAGCTCGACATCTGGCAATACATCATGGCCGAGGGCATCGAGATCGTCTCGCTCTATTTTGCCGCACTGCGCCCCACCTACGAATGGGAAGGGGGACTGTTCGTGGCAGACGATCCCGACCGGCTGGAGCAGGTCTTGGGCCATCGTCCCGAGCTCATCGAACGCTCGGTCCGCTTCCGAACGCTCGGCTGCTGGCCGCTGACGGGCGCGGTCGAGAGCGAGGCTGGCACTCCCGCGCAAGTGGTGCGGGAGATGCTCCTGACAACCACCAGCGAGCGACAGGGCCGCACCATGGACGCGGATCACGGAGGCGCCGGCATGGAGCGCATGAAGCGGGAAGGCTATTTCTGATGACCGGCCCGACCTACGCCCCCAACGCCGCAATCACGGAGGATATCGAGAGCTGTCTCGCCGCCCATCAGCACAAGACGATGCTGCGCTTCATCACCTGCGGCAGTGTCGATGACGGCAAGAGCACGCTGATCGGACGGTTGCTGTACGACAGCCGGATGATCTTCGACGACCAGCTCGCCGCGCTCGAAAGCGACAGCAAACGGGTCGGCACACAGGGCGAGGAGATCGACTTTGCACTGCTGGTTGATGGGCTCTCCGCGGAGCGCGAACAGGGGATCACGATCGACGTCGCCTATCGTTTCTTCTCAACCGAGAAACGCAAATTCATCGTCGCCGATTGCCCCGGGCACGAGCAATACACGCGCAACATGGTCACCGGGGCCTCTACCGCCGATTGCGCGGTTATCCTGGTCGATGCGCGCAAGGGTGTGCTCGACCAGACCCGGCGACATAGCTTTCTGTGCCATCTGCTCGGCATTCGTCATTTCGTGCTCGCGGTGAACAAGATGGACCTGATCGATTTCGACCAGCCGGCGTTCGAACATATCGTCGCAGATTACCGCGCCTTCGCAAATGGCATCGGCATCGAGGATTTTGCCGCAATCCCGATTTCGGGCCTCAAGGGCGACAATATCGCCAGCCGCAGCGACGTGATCGACTGGTATGAAGGGCCGGCCCTGCTCGACTATCTGGAAACCGTGCCGGTAAGGACCGAGCTCAGCCGCAATCAGCCGTTTCGCATGCCGGTGCAATGGGTCAATCGCCCCAATCTCGACTTTCGCGGCTTTGCCGGCCTGATAGCCAGCGGGACTGTCAGCCCGGGCAATCGGATTCGCGTCCTTCCCTCCGGCACACAAAGCAGCATCGCAAGCATCGTGACCTTCGACGGCGAAGTCGATAAAGCGATAGTCGGGCAGTCGGTCACACTCACTCTCGCCGACGAGGTTGACTGTTCACGCGGGGACGTGATCGCCGATGCGGACGATCCCCCCCAGACTGCCGACCAGTTCGAAGCTACAATAGTATGGCTGGACGAGGACGCGATGGTGCCGGGCCGCGCCTATGCGCTCAAGCTTGCGGCTGGGACCGTCTCGGCCACTGTCCAGCGACCCAAATACGAGATCAACGTCAATACGATGGAGCATCTCGCGACCAAGGCGCTTGAACTGAATGCCATCGGCGTCGCCGAGTTGACCACCGATAAGCCTATCGTGTTCGAACCATATGCCGAGAACCGCCAGCTCGGCGGGTTCATCCTGATCGACAAGCTCACCAACCGAACGGTGGGCGCAGGGATGCTTCATTTCAGCCTACGCCGCGCACAGAACGTCCACTGGCAGGCAATCGACATCACGCGCGAGGAACATGCGCGGCTCAAGAACCAGAAGCCGCTGGTGCTGTGGTTCACCGGGCTTTCCGGCTCAGGCAAGTCGACCATCGCCAACGAGGTGGAAAAGCGGCTCAACCTGATGAACCGCCACACCTTCCTGCTCGACGGCGACAATATCCGGCACGGACTCAACAAGGATCTCGGCTTTACCGAGCCCGACCGGATCGAGAACATCCGCCGCATCGGCGAAGTTGCCAGGCTGATGGCCGATGCGGGCCTGATCGTGCTCACTGCCTTCATCAGTCCCTTCCGTGCCGAGCGGCGGATGGTCCGCGACATGCTGCCCGAGGGAGAGTTCGTCGAGATATATGTCGATACACCCCTCGAGGTCGCCGAGCGGAGGGACGCCAAAGGACTCTACAAGAAGGCGCGATCGGGCGAGCTCAAGAATTTCACCGGCATCGATAGCCCCTATGAAGCACCCGAAAACCCAGACGTGCGGGTCAATACCGTGGAAATGACCGCCGAAGAGGCCGCCGACCATATCATCGCGCAGATCATGCCGCTCAAATGAGTATGACCGACGGCGAACTCGCCGCGCATCTTGCCCGCGAGGCGGGCGAACTCGCGCTGAGGCTGCGCAAGAGCGGAGAGTTTTCCGGGCGGGCTCTGGGCGAGGCGGGCGACCGCCGCGCCAATTCGCTGCTGGTCGCGGCTTTGCGCAAGCACCGCCCCGACGACGGGCTGCTGTCAGAAGAAAGCCGGGACACGATGGACCGTCTAGGCAAGTCGCGGGTGTGGATCGTCGATCCGGTCGATGGAACGCTCGAATACAGCGAAGGGCGTCGCGACTGGGCGGTGCATGTCGGCCTCGCCATCGAAGGCAAACCCGCCATAGGTGCAGTGGGACTTCCCGGTCTGGGCCTGATCATGCGGAGCGACACACCCGGACCCGCCCCTGTCGCTGCGGATAGCCTGCGTATCGTGGTCAGCCGTACTCGTCCTCCCAAAGAGGCTACCGCCCTAGCCCAGGCGATCGGCGCCGAGCTGGTGCCGATGGGTAGCGCGGGAGCCAAAGCGATGGCGGTGGTGCGCGGCGAGGCGGAAATCTATCTCCACGCGGGCGGACAGCATGAATGGGACAATTGCGCGCCCGCCGCGGTCGCGCTTGCCCACGGATTGCACGCGAGCCGCATCGACGGATCGCCGCTGCGCTACAACCAGCCCGATACCCATGTGCCCGACCTGTTGATCTGTCGAAAAGAGCTGGCAAAGCGCATGCTGGGGGAAATCGCCCGCCTGCTCTGAAGCCCACTCAGACCTCGGCGTTGCGCTTGACTGTGATCACCTGCGGATAGGTGAATTCCTTCAGCCCCTCGATCCCATATTCGGCGCCGAAGCCCGACTGCTTGTGTCCGCCGAACGGCGCCATGGGGTTGATGTGGAGGAACTCGTTGATCCAGACCGTGCCGGTTTCGAGCTGCTCGGCAATCTCGACGCCCTTGTCGGTATCCTTGGTCCATACCGCACCGGCAAGCCCGTAGTCGGAATTGTTGGCCCGCTCGATTGCTTCGACGACGCTGGAGAATTTCATCAGCGGCATGACCGGTCCGAATTGCTCCTCCGCCACGATCCGCGCGTCTTCGGGCGGATTGTCGAGGATGGTGATGGGCACGTAATAGCCGGTGCCGCTGGGATCGACGTCCCCGCCGGCGAGAAACTTGTAGCCCTTGTCCTTCGCATCCTGGATCAGCTCGCAAACCCGCTCGAACTGCTTTTTGTTCTGGATCGGACCCACGCCGGTGCCCTGGTGCGATCCGTCGCCGACGGTCACGCCCTTGGCGTATTCGGCGATCGCCTTCGCAAGATCGTCGTAGATGTCCTCGTGGATGTAGATCCGCTTGGCCGCGACGCATATCTGGCCCGCATTGGAAAAGCTCGACCAGAACAATTGCTCGGCAACCTTCTCGACATCGGCATCGGGCAGGACGATCGAAGCGTCGTTGCCGCCCAGCTCCAGCGTGATGCGTTTGAGGTCCGAGCTGGCGCCTTCCATGATTTTCTTGCCCGTGGCGGTGGAGCCGGTGAAAGTGATCTTGTCGATATCCGGATGCTGGGTGATCAGCGGGCCGAGGCTGTCTTCACCGGTGATGATATTGACCGTGCCCGCCGGGACGATATCCTTGATCAGCTCGCCGATCCGCAGCGTGGTGAGCGGGGTGAAGGGCGAGGGTTTGAGCACGATCGTGCAGCCCGAGATCAAGGCGGGCACGATCTTCTGGATCGCCATCATCACCGGAAAATTCCACGGAACGATCCCACCGACGACGCCCACCGGCACGCGGCGAGTGCGGCTGAGCCGCTCTTCGTCGTCCTGATTGATGACATCGTCCAGCTTCAGCGTCGATTGCGCCGCGGCGAGCCCTGCCGCGCCATAAATCTCCTGTTTCGCCTGCGCATGCGGCTTGCCCTGCTCCTTCGTGAGCAGGCGAAACAGCCCATCCGCGTTTTCCTTGATCGCCCCGGCAATGCCCTGCACGACTCTCTGGCGCTCTTCGGCGCTGGTCTTGCGCCAGCTCTTGAACGCGCGGCGCGCTGCAGCAACCGCGCGGTCGAGCTCATCCTGGCCACAGCTGGGCACCAGTCCGGCCACTTCCTCGTTCGCCGGGTTGAGCACTTCCATGGTGTCAGACGTAGTGACCAGCTCGCCATCGATCAGGTTCGGATAGGTCTTGGGCATCTCTCGTCTCCAGTGTGACTCGGTTCGTTCTTGAAACCGATTGTGCGCAAAAGGCGAGGCCGTGTCACGGGCAAACTTCCTGAGCCACGCGCGATTCGCGTTTGCCTGCCCGCCTCTGGCCCGATAGGCGCAAACCCATGTCGCTCGACCGTGACCACCGGCAGGCCTTCCGACAGGCGCTCGGCTCCTTCGCGACCGGCGTGACGATTGCGACCACGCTCGACGGGGCGGGGGAACCGGTGGGCGTCACCGCGAGCAGTTTCAATTCCGTCAGCCTCGACCCGCCGCTGGTGCTGTGGTCGCTCGCCAGGGACAGCTTCTCCCAGCCCGTCTTCGCGCAAAGCGGGCACTTTGCCATCCACGTGCTCACGGCTGCGCAGGAACAATTGTCCGAGAGTTTCGCGCGATCGGGAGCGGACAAGTTTTCCGGGCTCGACTGGGAGAAGGGGCAATTGGGCTCGCCGATCCTGTCCGAATACGCCGCCCGGTTCGAATGCAGCACCCGCCACCAATACGCAGGCGGTGACCATGTGATTATGGTCGGGGAGGTGGTCGATTTCGAGGCGCGCGACGAGGCTCCGCTTCTATTCCACGGCGGACGCTACGCCGACCACCGCCCGCGCCCGGCTGATCTTTCGATAGGCGGAGCGGCGGAACCGCTGGTCCAGCTGCTCGCGCGGGCGCATCGCGCGGCGGTGAAATCGGAGGACCCGCTGGAAGCCTCATCCGCGGCGCAGGCATGGGAGAGGAGATTGGCCGAGGAGTTCGGCGACGATGGTCTGGCCACGGCCAAGCACCTTCTGGCGCGGCTGGAAGATATCGCCGGCGGCAGCTAGGGCAAAACTTTCCCCGGGCCTCAGCCTTCCCTAGGGCCGACCATCTTTCGCGGGTCGACGATCCGGTCATAATCCTGCGCATCGACCTTGCCGCTCGCGATAGCGGCCTCGCGTAGGGTCATGCCCTTGTCATGGGCGGTCTTGGCGATCTGAGCCGCGGCGTCATAACCGATGCTCGGAGCGAGGGCGGTGACGAGCATCAGCGAGTTCTCGACCCCGCGCGCGATATTGTCTCGCCGGGGCTCGAGGCCTTCGAGCAGGTTTGCGGTAAAGCTCCGCGCAGCATCGCCCAGCAACCTCACGCTCTGCAGGAAAGCATGCGCCATGACGGGCCGATAGACGTTCAGTTCGAATTGCCCCTGGCTATTGGCGAAGGTCAGCGTGGCGTGGTTGCCGAAGACCTGGGCACAAACCTGCGTCAGCGCCTCGACCTGGGTAGGGTTGACCTTGCCCGGCATGATCGAGCTTCCCGCCTCATTGGCAGGTAGCGCCAGCTCGCCCAGGCCCGAGCGCGGCCCCGATCCCAGCAGCCGGATGTCGCCGGCGATCTTGTAGAGACTGGTCGCGAGCGAATTGAGCGCGCCGTGGAGAAACAGGAGCGCGTCCTGACCCGCAAGCTGGGCGTACTTGTTCGGGGCGGTCTTGAACGGCAGGCCCGTCGCGGCGGCGATTTCCTCAGCAATCCGCTCGGCAAAGCCTTCCGGCGCATTGAGCCCCGTGCCCACAGCCGTACCCCCCTGCGCCAGTTCGAAAATCCCCGGCATCGCCAGCTCGATGCGCGCGATTCCTTGCGCGATTTGCGCCGCGTAGCCGGAAAATTCCTGCCCCAGCGTCAGCGGGACGGCGTCCTGAGCATGGGTCCGCCCGATCTTGATGATATCGTTCCAACGCTCGCTCTTCGCGACGAGGTCGGCTTGCATGACCTTGAGAGCGGGAAGCAAGCTCCCGGTCACCTCGCGCGCAGCGGCGATGTGCAGCGCGCTCGGAAAGGTGTCGTTCGAAGACTGGCTCATGTTGACGTGATCGTTGGGATGCACCGGCGTCTTGGAACCGCGCTCTCCACCCAGCATCTCGTTTGCCCGATTGGCGATCACCTCGTTAACGTTCATGTTGGTCTGCGTGCCCGATCCGGTCTGCCAGACTACCAGAGGGAACTCATCGTCGAGCCTGCCGTCTGCGACCTCTCTCGCGGCGTCGGCGATGGCGCCGCACAGCGTGGAATCGAGCAGACTGAAATGGTGGTTCGTGAGCGCCGCCGCGCGCTTGATGGTGCCTAGTGCGTGGATTATTTGGAGCGGCATGCGCTCCTCGCCGATGCGGAAGTTCTCCAGGCTGCGCTGCGTTTGCGCACCCCACAGCTGTTCGGCGGGCACCTCGATCGCCCCCATGCTGTCGCTTTCACTCCGTGTGCCGCTCATGCCGGTTTCCCTAATACGCTATTTCGTACTCGACGAAAGGCGTCGAGGATCGGTCAGCGCTTCAACACCCACGCGGCGTCGCCGGTAGGACTCAATCCGATATCGTCGAAGATTGGATGATCGCGCAGGTCGGCGAAAAGAAGCGAATGGTGTCAGAAGAGGACTCGCAATGACGCTTTAACAATCTGGTTTCGTTACGTTTTCTATTGTGATGTGGGGAAAGCGCCCGCATAAAAGCCCGCAAATTTCAAGTAACGTATTGGTTCGAGGGCATTTCAGGGACTCACATTTGCAAAATTCTTTAAAACCGATCGCAGAATATCGCAATATCCTTGGTCAGATTCGGAGCATCGGACGGTCAGCTTGCGCTCGCATTTTTTGAATGGAAGGTGCGGCAGATCATGCCGCCAGACAGAAGGCCCCTGTCCAATGCTGCTATTTTTTCGACACAAAAGGCCTCCAGCCAGTCTTATCAGTAATTGGTGCGTCGTGACAAACGGCCGGCAATCGGCTTGCGCTCATCCGCCTGTCGACATAGAGTTGTCAGGTGAAATCGATCCGCCTTCTTGGTTTGCTCTGCCTCTGTCTCGGCCTGTTCGTGCAGGTTTCGGCGCAGGCCTCTGCGAGGCCGTCTATTGAAGCGGCACAAAGCATGGAATGCGATGAAGAAATGCCGGGAATGCACGGCGACATGGCTTCTGAAGACAGGTCCGCGGACCGCGAAACACTCTGCGACAATATGGCGCTCGACTGCCTCGTCGCAATGAATTGTGTCTCACCGCTTTTTATCACCGAAGCCCGACCGTACGACGTGTCGATGGTGGCGATCCGCCCGGCCTATGTCGTCAACGGGACCGAAAGGCTCGAAGCCCGGTCTTTGCCACCGGAATCCCCCCCTCCGCAATTCTCGCTCATCGTCTAGCCCATCGGGCGCACTGCGCCGATTACAGGATATGCGAGACGTCAATATGTGTTCGGCCGCTGCAGGCTGAACGATCGGCGCGTCTCGCTTTCCCGAGCTGAGTGAGAATTGGACAATGAACTGGCGATTAGGCTGGTTGCCGCTGGCAACACTGTGCGCTGCCCAAAGTGCCCCGGCGCAGCAAGTCGGCTATAAAGAAGCGTTGCGCGCTGCGCGACAGGAGCAGCCGGCGTTGCAGGCAGGCGAGTTGCGGATCGAGGGACAGCGAGAGGCGGCCGAAGCTGCCGATGAACTGCCCGACCCGCGATTGCGCGCGGGCATTTTGAACCTTCCCGTAACCGGCCCGGCGGCGTTCGAATTGGACCGGCAGCTTCCCACGCAGATCGCCATCGGGATCGAGCAGGAAATACCCAATCTGGCCAAGCGACGCGCCCGGTACGGCATAGCCAGTTCTGACATCCGGTCCGCCCAGGCCCGCCTCGGACTTGCCGAACGCGACCTCGGCCTCTCCGCGGGTATGGCATGGATCGCGCTCCACTTCGCGCAGCAGCGGTTCAATCTCGCCCAGTCCGCACTCGCGGATTTGCGGAAACTCGTCCCCGTGGCCAACAGCGCGGTCGCATCGGGCTCCGCGCGCCCCGCCGAAACCCTGGCGATACGACGCGAACTGCTCGATATCCAGGATGCGATCACGGCAATCGAAGCCGACAGGGAGTCCGCGCAAGCGCGGCTCTCGCGGTACGTTCGTGTTGAAGGTCCCATCGCCCATGGCGTTCCACCTGCAGGCGATATCGATCCTGCTCGGTTGCGGCAGGAACTCGACAACAACCCGGAGCTTTTGCTCGCCGATGTCGCGCGCGAGCGCGCCGAGGCCGGCGCCAGCCTGGCCCGCGCGGAGAAGCGTCCCGATTTCGGGGTGAACGTCAGCTACGGCCGGCGCGATCCAGATTTCGGCGACGTAATTTCCGTCATGGGCTCGGTCACCTTGCCGATCTTTGCAGGCCGGAGGCAGGACCTGCGCATCGCGGCGGCTGAAGCGGAAGCTGCCGCCGCTGTGGCCGAGCGCGAGGACCGGTTGCGGGCGCTCGAGGCGCAATTCCAGGTCGATCTAGCCCAATGGCGCAGCGCCGCGCGGCAGTGGCAGCGCGCACGCGAGGAACTGCTGCCGCTCGCCCGCGACCGGGCGGAACTCGAAACGGCGAGCTTCGCCGCAGGGCGCGCAGATCTGATTGATGTGATCACCGCCAAGACCGCGCTCGCTCTGCTCGAGCTCGAGATTCTCGAGCGCGAGGAGGCAACGGTGGAAGCAGCCGCGAAGCTGCGACTTACCTACGGGGAGGACACGCTATGAAGGCCGCGTTCGAACGCTTGACGCCGCGCCAGCGGAGCTATGCCGCCGCTGCAGCG
>JBBSMH010000018.1:0-13820 GCA_038233275.1 Sphingomonadales bacterium
GAGCCGAGCTATGGCAATGTGCAGGTGGACAACGGCAGCGGCGATTTCGTCCAGCAGAGCTTCCGCATTCCGCAATCGATCGGAAGGCTGATGACCGAGCGCAGCGAGAAAATGCGCCGGATCATCAAGGACAAGGTCCGCACGAGCCGGGTCGAGGTCCTGCCCTTCGTGATGCCGGGCGAGGAAGCGCCCGCGGCTCCCGAAGTCGAATAGGCTCAACTGCGGGGACAGGCTCCCGCAATTCATTGTCTCGTTTCCCCCGTCTTGTTAGGCATCGCCTGACGTGACGGGGGAGCGGGAAGCGGCATGAGCGCGAAACGGATCGGCTTTGCTGCAGGCGCGCTCGCGCTCACTTTGACCATCGTGCTGCCCACGCCCGCCGGGATGAGCCGCGAGGCCTTCGTTGTTGCCGGGCTGGTAGTGCTGATGGCCGCTTGGTGGATGACCGAGGCGCTGCCGCTGACCGCCACCGCGCTGATGCCCTTCGTCGTTCTGCCTTTCGCCGGGGTCATGACTGCGGGCGAAACCGCCAGCGCCTATTATTCGCCGATCCTGTTCCTGCTGCTCGGCGGCGCCTTCATCGCGCTGGCGATCGAGCGGACCGGGCTTCACCGCAGGCTCGCTCTGGCGATCCTCAATGCGCTGGGCGGCAGGGGCGGACAGGCAGGCCTGTTGACGGCCTTCATGATCGCCGCCGCTATCCTGTCGATGTTGATTTCCAACACTTCGACCGCGCTGATCATGATGCCGATGGCCCTGGCGGTGCTGGCGGGTGGCGAGACCAGACCGGAAATCGCGGGATCAGCGTCCTCGAGTAGCGGGAGTGGCGGGCCACAAACAGACGGCCTTTCGGGTGCGTTGCCGATGGGGATCGCCTTTGCCGCAAGCATCGGCGGGCTCGGGACCCTGGTCGGCTCGCCCACCAATGCCATCGCAGTAGGATTGCTAGACACCATGACCGGCGTCGAAATCAGCTTTGCGCAATGGACGATGTTCGGCCTGCCGGTGGTGCTGGTGGGCGTGCCGCTCGCCGCCGTGATCATCGCCCGCGTCCAGCGGGTCGCCGCGCATCCGTTCGACGTGCGCGCGGCGCGCGACGCGATCGCCGATGAGACGCCTATGAGCACGCCAGAGAAGCGTCTGCTGATCATCGTGGCGCTGACGTTCCTTGCCTGGATGACCCGCCTGCTGGTCGCGCCGTTGCTGCCAGAGGATTCCTGGACCGACGGCACCATCGCGATCCTCGCCAGCCTCGCGTTGTTCCTGATCCCCGACGGCACAGGCCGTCACTTGCTGGTGTGGCAAGAGGCCGACCGCGCACCGTGGGGCGTCATCATGATGTTTGGCGGGGGCCTCGCGCTGGCAGCCGGCATGGGGGCGAGCGGACTGGCCGAATGGCTCGGCGATGCGCTGTTGCCGCTCGACGCGTTACCGCTGTTCGTCGTCGCTCTTGCCGTGGTGGGGATGGTCGTTCTGATCACCGAATTCGCCAGCAATGTCGCCACCGCGAGCGCCATCATCCCGGTCGTCGCGAGCCTCGTGGTGGCGCTCGGCGCCGATCCGTTGCTGCTCGCCATGCCCGCCGCGCTCGCCGCCAGCTGGGGCTTCATGCTCCCCGCCGGAACCGGGCCGAACGCCATCGCCTGGGCCACCGGACGGATACGCATCGAGCGCATGGTCCGCGCGGGCCTCCTGCTCGATCTGCTGGGAATATTCGTGATCGTGATTCTGGTCTGGGGTATGAACGCTCTCTTCTAAAGCTCGTGCATCTGCCGGTTTCTTCGGCCGGTCCGGCGGGATTTCGCGCGGTTGAAACCTCTCCTTCGGGCGGATATTGGGCAGGAATATTGACCGGCGGAGAAGCGCTCCTGCGGAGGTTAGGAGCGGGCGCCCCGGCCCGATTCCTGCTTCCGCCTTCCTGGAAGCGTGACGAAATCAGGAAGGATGCTCGCATGAGCGACCCTATCACCGACAGTGACATCGACCCGACCACCCCGCGCAAGAATCCGAAGCGGGAAGTGAAGCAAATCGCCGGGCGCGATTTGAAACCCAGCACGCTGATGATGGGTCACGGCTACGATCCGGTGCTGTCTGAAGGCAGTCTCAAGCCGCCGATTTTCCTCACCAGCACCTTCGCCTTCCCCAGCGCGGCGGACGGCAAGCGCCATTTCGAAGGCATCACCGGCAAGCGGCCGGGCGGGTCCGACGGCTTGGTCTATTCGCGCTTCAATGCGCCAAACCAGGAAATCCTCGAGGATCGCCTCGCGGTATGGGACGGCGCGGAGGACGCGCTGTCCTTCTCCAGCGGGATGACCGCGATCTGCGTGCTGATGCTCGCCTATGCCAGTCAGGGCGACGTTATCGTCCATTCGGGCCCGCTCTATGCCGCATCCGAAGGTTTCATCTCAAAGTGGCTAAGCAAGTTCGGCGTGACCTATCTGGATTTCCCAGCGGGAGCGACGCGCGAGCAACTCCATGAAGTGATGGAGAAGGCGAAGCGGCAGGCGGCGGACCAGGGGGGCAAGGTATGCATGGTCTATCTCGAAAGTCCGGGCAATCCGACCAACGCGCTGGTCGATGTCGAGGCGGTCCATGCCGCGCGCGACGCCGTGCTGGGCGAGGATTGCCCGATCGCAATCGACAACACATTCCTCGGCCCGCTGTGGCAACGCCCGCTCGATCACGGCGCGGACATCGTGGTCTATTCGCTGACCAAATATGTCGGCGGCCATTCCGACCTTGTCGCGGGCAGCATCGCGGGGGCGAAGAAGTGGATGGACCGGGTGCGGAGCTTGCGCAACACAATGGGCGGCATCGCCGATCCCCACACCGCCTGGATGCTGCTGCGGTCGCTGGAAACCGTGGAGCTGCGGATGCAGCGAGCGGGCGAGAATGCGGCCAAGGTGTGCGATTTCCTCGCGTCGCATTCCAAGGTGGAGGGGCTCGGCTATCTCGGCATGATCAAGGACGCGCGCCAGCAGGACATTTACGATCGCCATTGCCTGGGTGCGGGATCGACCTTCTCGCTCTTGCTCAAGGGCGGCGAGGCGGAAAGCTTCCGCTTCCTCGATGCGCTCAAGATCGCCAAGCTCGCGGTCAGCCTGGGCGGCACCGAAACGCTCGCCAGTCACCCGGCAAGCATGACGCACCTCTCGGTCGCCGAAGGCCGCCGCGCCGAGCTTGGTATCTCGGACAATCTCGTCCGCATCAGCATCGGCATCGAGGACCCGGACGATCTGATCGCCGATTTCGGACAGGCGCTGGAGGCGGTTTAAGCGCGTGACGCGGATTGCCTTTCTCGCCTGCGCGGAGACTCTGCCGCTCGACAAGGGCGGCACGGCGGATCGGCGCGGCGATGCGTTCGAGCACGACCTCGAGGTGGCGGCACTGCGACCGGCCTTTGCGGCGGCTGGACTGGAGCTGGTAGAGATCGACTGGCGCGCGCCCTTGGATGCCTTCGACGGGTGCGCGCTGGCGTTGCTGGGGACGGCGTGGGACTATCAGGACCATCCCGAGGCGTTCCTTGCGCGGCTTGTGGAACTGGAGACGCGCGGGGTGGCGGTGCACAATCCGCCCGAAGTGGTGCGCTGGAACGCGGAGAAGCGCTATATTGGCGAACTGGCCGAAAATGGCGCACCGACGATCCCCACGCTCTGGCATGGCGATGTCACCCGCGTCGAGATCACTGCCGCGATGGACGCTTTCGGGTCGGACCGCGTAGTGGTCAAGCGGCAGGTCGGCGCGGGAGGGCTGGGTCAGCACAGCTTTACCCGCGGCACCATACCCCATGCCGAATGGCGGATGGGCCGCGCGGCAATGATCCAGCCTTTCCTATCGAGCGTGATTGAAGAAGGCGAATACACCTTCGTCTTCATCGACAATGCCTTCAGCCACGGTGTTCTCAAGCGGCCTGCCACGGGCGAATACCGCGTCCAATCGCTGTTCGGCGGCTCGGAAAGCGACTACGCGCCATCGCCCGACGATATGGCCGGAGCAAAGGCAGTGATGGCGGCGCTCCCCTGTGCCGACCTGCTTTCGACATGATCCGCCTTCCGGACGGTTCGCTGGCGGTAATGGAGGCAGAGGCGATCGAGCCTTACCTCTATCCGGAGCAGTCGCGCGATTTGGGAGACCGGCTCGCTCGCGCGGTCGTCAGGAGGCTCGAGAAAGCACGGGAAGCGGCGTAGACCGCGGACGAAAGTCGGCGTGGAGTCAGTCTACGCGAATTTGGCGAGCAGGCTATGGAACCAGTGGTGAAGCACCCCGCCACTATGCGGAACCGGATCGACGGAGACCTCGACCGGTTGCGGGCGCGGGTCGTCGAGCCCCAGGGCAATGGCCTGGACCGGTTTGAGGGCCGGAGCAAACCGTATCCCGACTACGTCTGACCGGACCCAGACCACGACGCCGCTGAACGGGCGCACGCCTGGCAGTTCAAAGCTGATCGAATAGCCCGGCTCGACCTGCGCTCCGATGATCCTTGCGCGACAGCCCGCGAGCGACAGATCCCTGATCTGCGCCTTGTGTGGGCTCGCCGGTACACGGCAAATCAGCCCTATATCCGTCTCTTTGCGCTCTCTTTCGCGCCGTTCCATAATGATTTTCCCGCCCCGTGGAGGTGTGGGCTTAACGATCATCAAGCAAAGAAACCGTTAACGCCAAGAGATGCCTGCAGGGTGCGGCGCAGCCGGTTCCTAGCCCCTCCACTCGCGGCGCTCTTCCGCGGCTTTGAGCACCTCGTAGGCGACCTGCAGCTTCCGGAATTCGTCCGCAGCTTCGCGATCGCCCGGCTTGACGTCGGGGTGTACCGTCTTGGCCTTCTCGCGCCAGGCGCGCTTGATCCGGGCGAAATCGGCGTCTGCTTCCATCTCGAGCAGGTCGAGCGCACGCATCTCGTCCGCACTGCGGGAGCCATCCCCGCTACCGCCCCAGCCGTAATGCGCAGCCTCAGCATAGCCGGCGTTTTCGCTGCGTTCCGACTTCGCGCGCGCCTCTTTCTCGGCCTTGTCGAGCCCTTCGAAATAGTCCCACTTGCGATTGTATTCCGCGGCGTGCTTCTGGCAGAAATACCAGCGGTCGGGCGTATTGGGCGATTTGGGAGCCGGGCAATCGCCTTTTTCCTCGCAGCCATGGCGGTCGCACAGCCGGACAGCCTCCGCCTCGCGGGAGCTGTCATAGCTGCGCCAGCGTGGGAATCCCCAGTCGAGCGAACGGCGCGGCTCAGCCACGGGCGGGTGCGCTATATGTCGTTGGTCGAGGCGTCATACCGGACTGTCTAGGGAAGGTGGCGCCCGAGGCCAAGCTCGGGAACAAGTTTCATAACGAAATGTTGCAATGCAATAAATCGTTCATATGTTCTGCATAATGCGAGCGCCCCGAAGGATCCCCGACATGAGCAAGCAACTGACCCTTTCCGCTTCGCTGGCCGTACTGAGCATGGCTGCATTCGCATTGAGCACGGGCTTCAGCGGCCCGCAGAACTCGGCACACGGTGCGTCTGGTCAGCCGCTAATCGAACATTCGATTACGCGCTGAATCAAATCGGTCGATCCCCGCTCCTCGACTTATCTTATGTCGAGGAGCGGGTGTCCCGCTTGCCTTAGTTGATGACGATAGTCGCCGCGCGCCGGTTCTGCGCCCAGGCGCTCTCGTTGCTCGCGAGCGCAATCGGGCGCTCCTTGCCATAGCTCACCGTGCGGATACGGCTGGCCGGAATGCCAAGCGAGACGAGGTAGTTCTTCGCCGCATTGGCGCGCCGTTCGCCCAGCGCGAGGTTGTATTCGCGCGTGCCGCGCTCGTCGGCATGGCCTTCGATGGTGAAGGTGACATTCGGATATTGCGAGAAATATTGTGCCTGCGTCTGCAGGCGTGAAGCGTCTTCGCTGTCGATGTTGAAGCGATCCGTATCGAAATAGACCGTGGTGTTTGCCTCTCCCACGGCTTGGGCGAAATGCTGTTGCGTTCCGGGACCGTATGACGGTGCGGTGGTGCTCGACGTCGGCGTGGTCGTGGTCGTGGTCTGCTCGGGGGGCGGGGGCAGTTCCGCAGGCGCTTTCTTGGAACAGGCGGCGATCGCAAGCGCGCTGACCAGCAGCAGGGAGGCGGAATTACGCGTATTCATAAGCTCGAACCTTTCATGACATTGACAAGCGACCGCAGGTGTTCCGTATAAAAATTCAATGCATCTACGGCAGAATCGGTCCCCAGGCCGGATCCGATGCATCGACCGGGGTCGGCAGGCGGCGCTCGTTCTCGCCGGTCAGATCGACCTGCCAGAGCGAAGTGCTGCCCGAATTTCGCTCGGTGCGGAAAAACTGGATGATCCGGCCGTTGGGTGACCAGGTGGGCGCTTCGTCCTGCCAGCCGTTGGTAAGCCTGCGGACATTGCCGCCGCTCGGGCTCATCACCGACACGTTAAAGGTGCTGGCGTTGGTGAAGGCGATCTGGTCGCCTCGCGGGCTCCATTCCGGAGTGGCGCAGCGCGAGCTGCCGAAGCTGATGCGTCGCTGGTTCGAACCGTCGGCATTCATCACATAGCATTGCTGGGCACCCGAGCGATCGCTTTCGAACACGATCTTGCTTCCGTCGGGCGAATAGGACCCGCCGATGTCGATCCCCGGCGCGTCGCTCAGCCGCTGGCTCTGCCCCCCACTCGCGGAGACGCGATAGATGTCGGTATTACCACCGACCGCCATTGAGTAGAGAATCCAGCGTCCGTCCGGGCTCCAGCGCGGGGCGAAGGTCGGATTGGTGCTCTGGGTCACCAGCGTCTGCTTCCCGGTGCCGATATCGTAAACGTAAATCCGCGGATTGCCGTCGACATAGCTGAGATAGACCAGATGCCTGTAGTCGGGCGAATAGCGAGGCGTGAGCGCGGTCGAGCGCCCGGTGGTGATAAAGCGGTGATTGGCCCCGTCGCTGTCCATGATCGCCAGCCGCTTGGTGCGGTTATCCTTCGGCCCCGTCTCGGCAATGTAAGCGATCCGGCTGTCGAAGAACGGGCTTTCTCCCGTGAGGCGCGAATAGACCAGGTCGGCGCATTTATGCGCGGCGCGGCGCCAGTCGGCCGGCGGCACTACCCACCCCTCGCGCACGAGCTCGCTGCGCAGCGCCATGTCATAGAGATAGCAGCCCACGGTCAGCCGTCCGTCGCTGCGTGGCCGGACGTAGCCGTGGACCAGCATTTCCGCGCCCCGGTTAGACCAGGTCGGCCAGTTCGGCGCGGTGATCTGCGCATAATCGGGGCGCGGAAGCGAGTCCGGACCGGTGGGCTTGAACAGCCCGTTATTACGCAAATTGGCGGTGATGACCCGCGCCAGCTCTATCCCGAGCGCCGCCGTCCCGCTCGAATGCGCAGGAGTGGGCACGTTTCGATCCGTGGCGAACGCGGGTATGGCGATGCCGAGATCGTCGAGATCGCCCTCAAAGCTGACCGAACCGGTTAGGCCTTCGCTCTCTTCGACGGTCTCGACCTCGCCCCCCTCTGGCAGCGGCTGAGCGAGATCCTGGTTTTGCGCCGCGAGAGGCGCGGAGCAGAGGACAAAAATGGCGAACAGGAATTTCTTCATTGGGCCAATCTCCAATCGAAGCCGAAGGGTCCGACGAGCTTCCATGCCTCATAATATTCGGAAGGAAGGTCGTCGAAGGGCGCGGCAAGCTGAACGGCACGGATCGCCTGTTCGGCGTGTCTGCCAGCCTGCGCGCGGTTGGTGTCGTTAACGCCGGTCTGCCGGATCATCTCGGGCCGTCCGGCGAGACTCCCGTCCGGATTGAGCCTGAAGCGCAGATAGGTAGTGATCTTCTCCACTTCTGGCCCGTTGGGCGGTTCCCACCTGGGCTTGATCTTGCGGGCAATCGCCTGAACCAACGACGCCTTGGCGCTGGCTCCGATCTGCGAGGCAGGCGTGCGGGTTTCCTCGGTCCGGGTGCTGTCGCCCGATCCTTCGAGGAAATTGTCTCCGATACGCGATCCACCGCTGCGCTGCGAGGACCGCGGCTGTGCCTGCGTGCGCGGGGGATCGGGCCGGCGGCGTTCGCGCGTGTCGGGCGCGCGCGTCGGCGCCGGTATCGGCGACTGGATTTGCGGGCGTTCGAGTGGCTGGGCCACCGGTCGTTCTGCCGCGGGCGCAGGTGAAATATTGCTATCCAGCGTGGGCGCGACCGATGCACGGCTTTCGGAGACTGGATCGGGGGCAGTGGCCGCCATCCCGACATCTTCGGCAAGGTTGACGGTCATTCGCTCGACCGGTTCGAATTCGTCCCGGGACGAGGGCTGCACCAGCAGCACGACGACCAGCGCAACATGCAGGACGAAGGCCACCATCAGGCCAATCCGCTCTTCGCGCCGAAGTGCTGTGCGTTCCATCGTCATCCGGCTATGGTTCGATCGATGAACTGCTGGTGACCAGCGAAATGCGGTTGAGCCCGGCGCGATTCAATTCGCCCATTACCGCCATGACCCGGCCATAATCGAGCGCGCGGTCGGCACGCAGCGTGATGTCGGGGCCCCCGGAACCATTGGCCCCCGTGCGCGGCAGGCTCTCAAGCGCCGTGGCGAAGCCGCCGGTCTGGACCGGCTGGTCGTCGATAAAGACATTGCCCGCCTCGTCGATGCTGATGGTGACCGCCTGCGCCTCGTTGTCGAGCGCATTGGCGCGGCTATCGGGCAGGTCCACCGGCACTCCGGTGGTCAGCAAGGGCGCGGTGACCATGAAGATGATCAGCAGCACCAGCATGACGTCGACAAAGGGGGTGACGTTGATTTCCGCCATCGGTGTCCGCCGCGAACCGCCGCGCCGCCGGCGCGTGCCCTTGGAGGAACCGAGCGCCATTACCATCTCAGCGGCTCTCCAACTGGCGGCTGAAGCTGGCGTGGAGCCGGTCGGCGAAGCGGTGTAGCCGCGCTTCGTAGCGGTTCACCGAATGGCTGAAGCGATTGTAGGCGATCACCGCAGGTATCGCGGCGAAGAGACCGATCGCCGTGGCGAACAGGGCTTCGGAAATACCCGGCGCGACCACCGCCAGCGAGGAGCTTTCCTGCGCGCCGATCTGGAAGAAGCTGTTCATGATCCCCCAGACGGTGCCGAACAACCCGACGAAGGGGGCGACCGAGCCCACGGTCGCAAGGAAATTGAGCCGATCGGCGATGAGATCGGCCTCGGCGGCGATCTGGCCTTCCATCGATGCCTGGATACGTTGGCGGACACCGTCCGCGTCCTTGACCGGCCCCTTGGTCGAACGCCGCCATTCCCCCACGCCGGCGGCTGCGACCCGGGCGCTCGGAAGATCCGATCGGCCCCGTTCGGACATAAATTGGTCGAAATTGTCCGCTTGCCAGAACTCCTGCTCATATTGCCGCGAGCGCGAATCGAGCTTGCGCATCCGCAGCGAGAAGGAGACGATGATCATCCACACCCAGACGCTGGCGAACAACAGCCCCGCCATCACCAGTTGAACGACGATATCCGCATCGAGGAACAGCCTCACCGGATCGAGACGCGACGGGGCGGCAGCAAGTAGAGCTATCGAATTCATGCGGGTTCCTGGCTGTTCATGAAGCAGTCGAATGCGGCGCGCCAATCGGCAGGCTGGCGCGCCGGGCGTCCATCGGGGTTAACGAAGCCGACGCGCAAATGTGCCTCGGCAAGCAATTCCTCGCCGCGGAAAGCACGCTGATGCATGCGGCAGGAGGCGGCGCGCATTTCCGTACAACGGGTTTCGATCAGCACATCATCGTCGAGCTTCGCCGGACGCAGATATTTGAGATCGATTTCGGACAAGGCATAGGCGCCCTCCTGCGCCTCGATGGCCGCACGCTGATCGATCCCGAGCTGCCGCAGCAGGTCGGAGCGCGCGCGCTCGAACCAGCGCAAGTAATTGGCGTGATAGGTGATGCCGGAAAGATCGGTGTCCTCGTAATAGACACGTACCGCGTAAAGGTGCCGGTTGCCGTCGAGCACGCCGTCGGGAGGATTGGGGCCAGCCATCTGCGCCGCGCGTTAGCCTAGTCGGGAATCCCTGCCTAGATGGCGAAGCCGAAAGGAGTCGTACGCTCCACGAATGGCTTGGGCCTTCAGGCGATCATACGCCCGAACGGTTGTCCGCCGAAGATATGGACGTGCATGTGCGGCACTTCCTGACCCCCATGCGCTCCGACATTCGCCAGCAGCCGGTAGCCGGGTGCAACCAACCCCTTGGCTCGCGCGACCAGTCCCACCGCGCGCACGAAGCCCGCGATTTCCTCGGTGCTGGCTCGAAGCGAGAAATCGTCCCAGCTGACGTAGGGCCCCTTGGGAATCACTAGCGTGTGAACCTCAGCCTGCGGATTGATGTCCTCGAAGGCAAAGGCCCATTGGTCCTCGAACACCTTGTCAGAGGGAATCTCGCCGCGCAGGATTTTTGCGAAGATATTGTTCTCGTCATAGGGCTGCGTCGCATCGATCGGCATCAGCTGCTCCTGTTCGCCTTTTCCTCCAGGCCCGATACGCCCGAACGCCGATCGAGTTCGCGGATCACCTCCTCCAGAGTCACGCCTTTCTCGGCCAGCAAGACGATCAGGTGAAACAGCGTATCGGCTGCCTCGCCCACCATTTCCTGCCGTGAGCCCGCAAGCGCCGCGATCACTGTTTCAAGCGCTTCCTCGCCGAACTTGCGAGCCATCACCTCAGGGCCGCGCGAGCGAAGCTGCGCGACATAGCTCGACCCTGGATCGACTTCGCGACGCTCGCGAATTGTCTGTTCGAGGCGGAAAAGGGTATCCATGCGATCAATGCCATGGATGGCCCCGCGACGCCGGTCAATCCCGCGAAGCGCTCCGGCGGCCGATCGAAACGAACCTGCCGAGCGCCAGCCCGGCCAATCCGATCATCAACACCGCGAGATTGCTGGGCTCGCGCACCACCCCCGCCGTCTCGGCCACGCCGGGGAGCGCGGCGAATTCGGCGGCAAGCACGGTGATCTGGGTGGACATGGCGGACGCCATAGCACCAACCGCATGCCGAAAACCGCAATCGATCAAGGCTTGTCCCATGGCGGGACCGCATTGTCGTCCGCATAGGGCGATACCCGCGATGGGTCAGCCGCGCGCAGGAAGACCGGCTGCACGCAGGGCCGTGTGGGCGTCCGCGATGGAATAGGTACCGAAATGGAAAATCGAGGCGGCCAGCACCGCGCTGGCATGCCCCTCGGTCACGCCCAGAACGAGATCGTCGAGCGTTCCTGCTCCGCCGCTAGCGACCACGGGGACCGGGACCGCGTCGGCAATTGCGCGCGTGAGTTGAAGATCGTAGCCTGCTTTCGTCCCGTCGCCATCCATCGAGGTGACCAGCAGCTCGCCTGCGCCCAGTTCAGCCATTTGAACCGCGTACTCCACGGCCTCGATTCCGGTCGCGCGGCGGCCGCCGTGGGTGAAGATTTCCCAACGCTCTCCGCTGCTCCTGGCATCGATGCTGGCGACGACACACTGGCTGCCGAACCGGGCCGCGATTTCCGTCACCAGTTCGGGCCGTTCCACAGCCGCGGAGTTCACGGCAACCTTGTCCGCGCCTGCAAGCAGCAGCGCGCAGGCATCTTCGGCCGAGCGTACTCCCCCGCCAACGGTGAGCGGCATGAAGCACACTGCCGCCGTTCGCCGGACCACATCGAGCAATGCCCCGCGCCCCTCGTGACTGGCGGATATATCGAGCAAGCACAGCTCGTCCGCTCCAGCCGTATCATAGGCCCGGGCCTGTTCCACCGGGTCCCCGGCGTCCTTCAGATCGACGAAGTTGACACCCTTCACCACCCGCCCGTCGGCCACGTCCAGGCACGGGATGACGCGGATGCGGACGGTCATCTCACTCGCCCCGGCTTTTTGCCGCGATGGCCAGCGCGGCCGCAAGGTCCAGCCTTCCGTCGTACAAAGCCCGGCCGGTGATCACCCCCTCGATTCCCCCTCTCGTCTCATTGGCGCGCGCATGCAGCGACAGAACGTGGATATCATCGAGCCCCTTGACCCCGCCGCTGGCGATCACGGGAAGGTCGGTGGCGCGCGCCAGATCGAGCGTCGCGTCGATGTTGCAGCCCTTGAGCATCCCGTCGCGCCCGATATCGGTGAACAGCAGGCTGGCGACACCCGCATCCTCGAACCGCCGGGCAAGGTCGACCACCGGAATCTGCGACAGTTCGGCCCAGCCCTCGGTCGCCACCATCCCGTCGCGCGCGTCGACCGCAACGACGATACCACCCTCGTACTGGGCAGCCATGTCCTTGACGAACTGCGGGTCCTTGAGCGCGGCGGTGCCCATCACGATCCGGGCCACGCCAAGGTCGAACCAGCCCTCGACCGCCTCGCGCGTGCGGATACCGCCGCCGAGCTGGACGTAGCCGGGAAAGGCAGCGGTTATGGCCTCGATCATCTCGCGGTTCTCCGCCCTGCCCGCGAAAGAGCCGTCGAGATCGACAACGTGGAGATGTTCGGCGCCGGCCTCGGCGAACAGCAGCGCCTGTGCGACCGGATCCTCGCCGTAAACCGTGGCGCGCGCCATGTCTCCCTCGGCCAGGCGGACAACCTTGCCATCCTTCAGATCGATAGCGGGAAAGACGATCATGGCCTCCACTCCAGGAATCGCGCGAGCAGCTCCAGCCCGTACCGCTGGCTCTTTTCGGGATGGAACTGCACCCCGAGCACATTGTCGCGCGCGATGGCGGCGACGAGCCCGCCGCCGTGATCGGTCATCGCCAGCACGTCACGCCCGCTTGTCGCATGGAAATGGTAGGAATGGAGGAAATAGGCCTCGCCTTCCTCCACCACACGATGCCCACGCGCATGCGGCGTCAGCGCGACGTCGTTCCAGCCCATATGCGGGACTTTCACGCTTTCGTCGTGCGGATCGATCAGCCGCACCTCGCCGGCAATCCAGTCGAGCCCCTCGGTGATCCCATGCTCGAGCCCGCGCGTGGCCAGCAATTGCATACCGACGCAGACCCCGAGGAAGGGTGCGCCGCCGACCCGAACGCGCTCCTCGATTGCCTCGATCGCGCCCTCGACCGCGCGCAACCCCTTGGCACAGGCGCGGAACGATCCGACCCCCGGCAACACGATCCTATCGGCAGCGCGCAGCACATCGGGATCGTGGGTGGTGATCACTTCAGCCCCCACGGTCCGCAGCGCGTTTTCGACCGAATGAAGATTGCCCGCACCGTAATCGACCAGCGCGACCTGCTCAGCCACCGAGCTGGCCCTTGGTGCTCGGCACCGCACCGCGCTTGCGCGGATCGATTTCGACCGCTTGCCGCATCGCCCGGGCAAAGGCCTTGTACAGCGCCTCGCAAATGTGGTGGTTGTTCTGCCCGTAAAGCAGCTCGCAATGCAGCGTCAGACCCGCGTGCTGCGCCACCGAATGGAACCAGTGCTCGATCAACTCGGTGTCCCACTCTCCGAGCTTTTCCTGCGTGAAGCCGGCTTTCCAGACCAGATAGGGTCTGCCGGAGATATCCAGCGCCACCCGCGCCAGCGTCTCGTCCATGGGCGCATAGGCATGGCCGTAGCGCGCGATACCGCCCTTGTCGCCCAGCGCCTCGGCAAGCGCCTGGCCGAGGGCGATCGCGCTATCTTCGGTCGTGTGGTGCTGATCAACGTGCAAATCGCCCTCGACCCGCATCGTCACATCGATCAGCGAATGGCGGGAGAACTGCTCGACCATGTGATCCACAAAGCCGATGCCGGTGGAAATGGTATAGCTGCCGTCACCGTCGAGATCGATCTCGACGAGAATCTCGGTTTCCGCGGTTTTTCGTTCGATCCGGCCGGTGCGCATAGCGGGTGCGCTATAGGGCAAGCC
>JBBSMH010000019.1:0-13371 GCA_038233275.1 Sphingomonadales bacterium
AAAACTCGCGAACGCCTTGCTGCTCATAGTGAATGAGTTCGTCTCGAACAGTGTGAAACACGGATTGAAAGAGCGGGCTGGAAAGATCGGCATAGCCGTTCATGTCACGGAGAGCGATTGGTCGATTATCTGTAGAGACACAGGCACGGCGACAGCCGAAGACGCCAAACGGGCTGCATCATCCGACGGGCTCGGTACGCGGGTAATTCATTCGCTCGCAACCTCGCTTGGCGCCTCGATCGACTGGCGAGCGGAGGGTGATGGAATGCGTCTGGAGATTCAATCGACGCAGCATTAGCCGCTCGCTCCGCATCCGCCGACAAACCATTTTCCTACACGCGCCAAATCTGCCTTACTCTAGCGGATGGCGAAACGTCCTGCGTATCGCTGCCGCCGCCGTCCGCCGTTCTTAATTCGGTGCCGCTGCGTAGGCGCGGAGACGGGTGCGGGTTTCTCGCGCAGCTCTATGTCAGCCGCTCGGCACCGAGGCGGCGCGAGGCGGCGCGAGGCGGCGGGATATCGTGCGCCAGCGCCTATCGGCTGCGTACCCGCGCCGGCGCGGAGAGCTTCGCGCATGCCTAGGACTTGGTGCTGACGCCGCCGGATCGGGGCAGATCGGCGCGCCGCGGCCGAACTGGCGGAAGGTGACAAACGAGGTGCTGATCCGGCGAATCGAGACCGGCCTGATCCAGCCGGTCATCCATCGCGGAATGATGACCGCGATGCGCCGCAAGATCAGGGCGGAAGGTTGAGAGCGGTGAGGGCGAAGTTATTCAAAAGACCCCTGTAGGTGGTCCACCAGACAGGGCTCGCGGCATTCAGGCTCGACGCTTGGTTACTTTGCCCTGTGCTCGCCCTTGATCCATTGCGAGTCCTTGTTTCGGGTGCGAGACCGTCTCAAGCAAGGGTGGGTCAGCTCATTCCGGCGGACTACTTTGCCCGATGCTCGCCCTTGATCCACCGCACCGTGCCACTGCTGGCGCGCATCACGACGCTTTCGGTCGTCATGCGTCCGTCGCGGCGGTATTTGACCCCTTCGAGCAGCGAGCCCGACGTCACACCGGTGGCGGCGAAGATGCAGTCGCCCCTCGCCAGGTCATCTCGCCTGTAGATGCGGTCCAAATCCTCGATGCCCCATTTGGCCGCGCGCGCTTTCTCGTCCTCGTTGCGGAAGACCAGCCGACCGTTGAACTGTCCGCCGACGCAGCGCAGCGCGGCGGCCGCGAGCACGCCCTCGGGCGCGCCGCCCTGGCCCATATACATGTCGATCGTGGTGTCCTCGTCGGTCACCGCGATGACGCCCGCCACATCGCCGTCGCCGATCAGCACCACGCCGCAACCCAGCTCGCGCAATTCGGCGATGAGGTCGGCATGGCGCGGACGGTCGAGAACGCAGACGATGATTTCGGACGGGGCAACGCCCTTGGCTTCGGCCACCGCGCGGACATTGACGCTCGGGCTCTGGGCGAGGTCGATGAGACCCTCGGGAGACCCGGGGCCGACGGCGAGCTTGTCCATCTAGACATCCGGCGCGTTGAGCAGGCAGCCTTCCGCCGAAGCGGCGAGCACGGCGAGCGCATTGGGTCCGGCCTTGGCGGTGATCGTCGTGCCTTCGAGCGGATCGAGCGCGATATCGATCCTGGGGCCCCGGCCCGGCGCGCCGCCGACCTTTTCCCCGATATAGAGCATCGGCGCCTCGTCGCGCTCGCCTTCGCCGATCACCACCGTGCCGTCGATCTCGAGTTCGTCGAAAGCCTTGCGCATCGCCTCCACGGCGGCGGCGTCGGCGGCCTTCTCGTCGCCGCGCCCTATCAGTTTGGAAGCCGCCACCGCCGCGGCCTCGGTCACGCGGACCAGTTCCATCACCAGGACGCGGTCGAGCGGGTTGTCGGTAGTCGAATTCATGAGGCGTTCAGTCCTGCCAGAGAGAAGAGAGCATGTGTGTTCCGGCGCGCGCCGTAGCCGCAGGAGGGGGCGATTGTCGAGTAGAGCCGCGGGCCTCTTTGTGGCAATTGCCTTTACCCAATTATCCTGTCCCGCGGCGGCGCAGGAGACGCCCGGCCTTTCGGCCGGCAGTTCGCCTCCGGAACGCATCGACCTGCTCGCCCAGGCGACCAAAGAGATCCAAGGTCCCCAATATGAAAACTGCAGCGCGGAGCAGGAGGCGGCAGACATATCGCGGGAGATCGTCGTCTGCGGGCGCAGGAGCGGAGACACCGCCGAGATGTGGGATCAGGAAGCGTTCGAAACCCGCTACGCCGCCAAGACCATGTACAAGAACGACTTCGCGCCCGTGGACGTCGCCGGGGCGGGCATCTTTCGCGGTCCCGCGACCGCCTCGGGCCTGTGCTTCATCCCTCCCTGCCCACCTCCCCCGGCGCTCATGATCGATATAAAGGCGCTGCCCGAACCGCCGCCGGGCTCCGATGCGGACCGGATCGCCCGCGGTCTGGCGCCTCGGGGACGCGATGGGGCGCAGCCGCTGGCGAAGGAGGCTCCCGATGAACAGGCGCTCGGCCTCCCGCCAGCGCCCGATTTCGCGGATGAAACCGATCGCGAAGGATCGGCAGAGCCAGCAATCGAGCCGTAGGTTCGGGCTTCCGGTGTGGGGGCCGTATGTCTCGGACCGGTTCTAGCCGCGGTTTCGCGTGCAGGGCCCGAGGCGCTCGATCACGAAAGCGTAATCGCTGACGGCGAGGGACCGGGCGCGCGCTTCGCGGGCAAGATTGGCCTCGGGCGGGAGACGTTCGGGTAGCGTGCAGGCGAGCCTGTACCATTCGAGCGTACCCGGGCGTACCGGTCGCGCCGACTGGTCGACCAACTCGCTCCAGGAAACGCCCCAGCGCGGCTCCATGCCCGGCCGGCGGACCACGCTGAGCGAGACGGGATCGCCGCGGGCGGTCTCGAGGAATATCTGCGTTTCCGATTCGTCCGTTAGATTGCCCTCCACCGCGAGAGCATCGCGGATTCCCGTGACCACGGGCGGCGCATCCGGAGCAATCAGCGAGGCAAGAATCGGGCGCAGGCGCGCTTCGAGTTCGGCGCCCCACGGCAATTGCGCCCCAGGATCGACCAATTGCAATTCCCCCGGCCGGCCGGGGACGGGCTGCGCAAAAAGGATCACCTGCTGCTTCTTCAGCTTGGGAACCTTACCGCGCGCATCGAGCGGTACATCGACGAGATACCGCAGCGATTGCCCTACCGGGACAGATCCCGCGATGAGCGCTAGCGTGTCCGCCTCGACAAAAAGACGGGCGTGCCCGGGGGCAAGGCCCGGGGCGCGTTCCGGTTCGACCTCGGCCTGATCGCGCACCTGTGCGTGCAGTACCAGGGGTGTGTTATCGGCGAGTTCAACCAGATCGACATAAGTCGGCTGCGCACCGACGCTGGTCGGCGCGGACTGCTGCGCCGAAAGCGGATTGGCCCCCGCACAACCGGTCATAAAGAGCGCTGCGGCGGCCACCGCCGGCAGGAGTCTGTCTGGCATCATGGCGCGCGTGTCCTGTACAAAAGAGCCGGTCATGCGGACAATAGTGAGTCCGCGTACCGGTTCCAAGCGGAGAGGCGCTGAATCGCCGGTTAACCGATAAAGCGTTTGCGGAGCCTCGTTTCGATGGCTAAGGGGTCCGCCTGACCGGAGCAAAGGATACATAATTGTTCCGGGCGGTCCGCCGTGGTGATCGATGGGGCGTGGGTGCACAACTGCCAAACGCGGCCATCGGCCTCGTCATCGCGGATCGAAAATTCGGAACTGTCCGACGGGATTGCTGTTGGACAGGCGCGCAAGTACCGGGCACAGACCCGGGGATCGATGATGGAGTGATGCTACCGAATGGCATATGCTGATCAACAGATGAGCGGTAATCGCGTCGTGGCGATTATCATTGTCGCGCTCATCCATATCGCTCTCGGCTATGCACTCGTCACGGGGCTCGCTTACGAGGCGGCCAAGAAGGTGATCGAGCGCGTAACGACAGTCGACGTGGAAGAGCCGCCGCCCCCCGAACCCGAAGACGAGCCGCCGCCGCCCCAGCCGGATGTGGCCCCGCCGCCTCCGGTCGCGCCGCCGCCGCCGATCAACATAGCCCGGACCCCGCCGCCGATCCGGACGCAGCAGACAATCCCGCCGCCGGCCCCCCCGGCAATCAGGATTCCTCCGCCGGCTCCGGTGGCGCCCCCTGCCCCGCCGCCGCCGCCGCCGCCTTCGCAGGCCCAGGGCGTCTCGCCACGCAACCAAGCAAGCTGGACCCGCCGGATCATCGAGAACTATCCGTCGCGCGCTATCCGCGAGGAAATGGAAGGCACGGTCGGCCTGCGGGCAACGATCGGCGCGGACGGCCGCGTCACCGGCTGCACGGTTACGAGTTCGAGCGGGCACAGCGTGCTCGATAATGCGGCATGTCAGGATTACACGCGTTATGCACGGTTCAACCCGGCGCTCAACGATGCCGGTAATCCCATTGCCAGCAGCTACTCGCAATCGATCCGTTACACACTGAATTGATCTTATATTTGTCCGTTACCTAGAGAGGACCACTCGCTATGATTATTGAACTTCTCGCTGCAGGTGCCGATGCCGGTCCGCAGACTCAGTTCGGCTTCATTGAAGCCATGAAACAGGGCGGCATCATCGCCTGGTCGATCTTCGCCGTGCTCGTGATCATGTCGGTCGGATCTTTTTACATCCTTTTCACCAAACTGTTCGAGCAGAACAAGATCATGCGCCAGTACAAGGGCGTTCAGTCGCAATTCTGGCGTGCAAATACGCTCGACGACGGGGCCAAGAAGCTCGAGAAAAACAGCGCCTGGCGTCAGCTGGTCGATGATGCCGTAGAGGCGCGCAACACGCACCACAAGATGGGCGATAGCCTGGAAGCGCACGAGTGGCTGCACGGTTCGCTCGCGCGTTCGGAAGCCTCGATCAATTCGAAGCTTTCCTCGGGTCTCTCGTTCCTCGCCTCCGTCGGCGCGACGGCGCCCTTCGTCGGTCTGCTCGGTACGGTTATCGGTATCTACCGCGCGCTGATCAACATCGGCCTTGCCGGGTCGGCCTCGATCGACAAGGTTGCGGGTCCGGTTGGGGAAGCGCTGATCATGACCGCCCTCGGTCTACTCGTCGCGGTGCCCGCCGTGCTCGCCTACAACTGGCTGCAGTCGCGCAACCGCCGAATCGCCGAAGACCTTTCCGGTTTCTCGACCGCGTTGCTGGCCAATATCAGCTCGAACGGAGCGGTGCGGCCGCAGGTTCTGACCCAGACCTCGACTCAGCAGGCGGGCAAGGCCGCTGCCACCGGCGGGACCGCCCGTCCTGCCACAGGCGCCACGACCACGACCACCACGGTGAAGAAGTAAGCATAGCTGCGAAACTTCCGGCGGGCCGTCGCAAGCTGGCCCGCCGGCACCCGTGGGATTGGATTAGGACACAGACATGTCAATCGAGATAGGCGGAACCGGTAAGACCCCGATGTCGGACATCAACACGACTCCCCTGGTGGACGTCATGCTGGTGCTCCTCATCATCTTCCTCATCGCGGTTCCCGTGGCCATCCAGACGATCGAGAAGCTGCGCATCCCCGTGTTCGAGTCGGTCCAATCGAAGGATAAGGTTGAGAACCTTCTGCTGACGGTCAGCACCTCCGACCAGTCAGGGCGCAGCGCCGGCGATCCGGGCTTCGAAGGGGCATCGCGCACCGGCGAATGCCGGGTCTATTTCAACAATGTCACGCCCGTGACCTCGGAAGAGCTTTACGACCAGGCATTCGAACGGCTCGACGCCATCGTGCAGCGCGCCGGTGGCCCCGAAGCCATCATGGATGACCCGGACGCGATTCCGCAGGTGCATATCCGTGGCGATGTCAACGCGCCCTGGTCTTGCGTCGCGGGCGCGGTCTACAACGTCCAGGCGGCGGGTTATCCCACCGTCGGGTTCATTTCCAACCCGGTCGATCCCAACGGCTGATCCGCCGGGCGTGACAGGCATTCAGGAGTAACAACCATGGCAATGGCAGGCGGCAAGGACGATGGTTCGCCGATGATGGAAATGAACATGACGCCGTTGATCGACGTCCTGCTCGTGCTTCTCATCATGTTCATCATTACCATCCCCGTGGCGACGCACTCGGTCGACATCGATCTTCCGGTGCCCTCACCTGCGGATGAGGTGATCGTCGAGCCCGACAAGAACAAGCTTATCCTGACGCAGACGGACCAGATTCTGTGGAACGGCGAGCCGATCGACGAGGGGCAGCTGATTACGCTGTTGCAGACGACGCGGACGATCGACCCCGAGCCCGAGCTCCAGTTCGAGCCCGAGGCGCTGGCGAGCTACGAGCGTGCGGCGCGCGTGCTGCAGATCATCAAGGTGAGCGGAGTGAGCAAGTTCGGCTTCGTGGGGAACGAGCGCTATCGCACCTTCGGCAAGTCCGGCTGACCCAGCTCTCACGCGGCAATGGTATGCAAACAGGGGCGGAGCGATCCGCCCCTTTCTTTTGCGCGGCGTGCAAAGGGGCGGCGGTTCGCCTCGCTCCCGGCCGGACATCGTCAATCTTCGATGTCCGGAGGGACCTCCATCCGCATCGCCGCGCCCGCCAGGCTCTCCGCTTCCAGCAGCAGTTCCTCGTCCACCGATCCTTGCGGCGTCGCTTCGTGACCGATCATCACCATGACCGGAACCGCGAGCGGACTGACGCGGTCGAGCTCGACATGGACGAGCTCGCGCGCCGAGCGTTCGAGCAGATCGCCGAGCCGGCCGACGTCGGTCATTCGCGTGCGGGCGTCGGCCCATGCAGCTTCGAGCAGGACGTGGTCCGGCTCGTACTTCCTCAGCACATCGTAGATTAGATCGGTCGAGAACGTGACCTGCTTGCCCGTCTTGCGTTTGCCGGGGTGCTGGCGGTCCACCAGACCCGCGATCACTGCGACTTCGCGGAACGCGCGGCGCAGGAGGTGCGAATCCTGCACCCATTCGACGAATTCATGCGCGAGAATGTCGGGCGAGAGCAGCGGCGCGGGGTCGGCGACAGGTTTGAGGCCCCAGACCGCAAGACTGTAATCATTCGCGACAAAACCGCCCGGGTAGAGTCCGCGGTCCTCCATTCGCCGGGTGATCAGCATGCCCAGGCTCTGGTTCGCATTCCACCCCTCGAAGGTGTAATAGACGCTGTAGTGGCGCTTGGCATGGGGGAAGCTCTCCACCAGCAGCTGTCCCGGGCCGGGCATCTGCGAGCGCCAATCCTGCACCTCGAGCCATTCGCGCACATCGTCGGGGTAGCGTGACCAGCCCGCCCGGTCGATCAGTAGCGCCCTCACTCGGCCCGCGAGGTGTGTGGTCAGCGGCAGGCGCAGGCCCATGTAGCTCGGGATTGTCGCGGAAGATTTCGCCGCGCGCACGATCAGCTCGAGATCTTTGAGAGCCTCGACCTCCAGATCCATGCCCGCGAAGCGAAAGGTGTCGCCATTTCGCAGGCTGGCGGCAAACTGTTCCTCGACCTTGCCCAGCGAGCGACCGTTGCGAAAGCGTATCTCGATCATCTCCGCATCGACGATAATCCCTGCGTTCATCCGGTGGCGCTGTGCGTGTTCGGGATGCGTAAGCCGCCAGACACCCTTGCTGTCGCGCACGATGCGCTTGAACTTGTCGTAGGCCTCGAGCGAATATCCGCCGGTGGCGACAAAATGGAGAACCCGTTCCCAGGCCGCGTAGTCGAGCCAGGTATAGGCCAGGCTGGAGCGGACTTCTGCGAGCAGGGCTCTCTCCTCGAACGGTGCAGCGCAGGCGCAGGCCATGACATGCTGCGCGAGCACATCGAGGCCGCCGGGCCGGAAGTCCTCCCCGTCGCGCTTGCCTTCGTCGACCGCCTCCTTGGCCGCGGTCGCCTCGAGAAACTCGAACCGGTTGCCCGGCACCAGTATGGCGCGGCTTGGTTGGTCGAGCCGGTGGTTGGCGCGGCCGATACGCTGAAGCAGGCGGCTCGATCCCTTGGGGGCGCCCATCTGGACCACGCAGTCGATGTCCCCCCAATCGACCCCTAGATCCAGGCTGGCGGTGGCGACCAGAGCGCGCAGTTCGCCCCGCGCCATCGCCCCTTCGACCTTGCGCCGTGCTTCCTTCGACAGGGAGCCGTGGTGGATGCCGATTGGAAGGGTGTCCTCGTTCGCGTCCCACAGCTCCTGAAAGATATATTCGGCCAGAAAACGAGTGTTGGTGAAGATCAGCGTGGTGCGATTGCATTTGATTTCCCGGTAGAGCTGGGGGATCGCCCAGATCGCGGCGTGCCCACCCCAGGGGACGCTTGCTTCCTCCGGCAACAGAATCTCGACCTCGGGTGCGGCCCCTTTTTCGCCTTCGATCAGTTCAACGCTGTCGATGTCGCCCCACCCATCGATGCCTTGGGGCGCAAGCCACTCGCGAAAGGCCTGAGGATCGGCGACCGTGGCCGACAGCGCCGCGCGCTGCATCCCCGGCGCGATGGCCTGCAATCGGGAGAGAGCAAGCGCCAGCAGATCGCCCCGCTTGCCCGTGGCAAAGGCATGCACCTCGTCGATTACCACCCGCTTGAGCCCGCTGAACATGGTGAAGCTGTCTGGATAGGAGAGCAGCAGCGAGAGACTTTCCGGGGTCGTCAGCAGGACATGCGGCGGGCGCGAACGCTGGCGCCTCTTGCGACCCGAGGGGGTGTCCCCGCTGCGTGTCTCAACCCGGATGGGCAGGCCGATCTCTTCGATCGGCGCCACCAGATTGCGCTGCACGTCATGCGCCAGCGCTTTCAGGGGAGAGACATAGAGCGTGTGCAGACCATCCATTTCTTCGGCGTCCGGTCCTGCCGAGGCGCGCCTTGACGGCGCGAAGTCCGCAAGTGTCGGCAGGAACCCGGCGAGCGTCTTGCCGGCTCCGGTGTCCGCCACCAGCAGCGCATGACGCCCCGCATCGCTCGCCGCCAGCATTTCGCTCTGATGCCGCCGCACCCGCCAGCCCCTGACATCGAACCAGTGCTGGATCTCGGGGGGGATAGGCGATGGCTTCATCCCCGCTTGGTTCGCTGTGGAACGGCGAAAGGTCAAATGGGGAATGCGCCACCTTCGGAGGCCGGTGGCCCGCGATGCGCCGGATTGCACGCAGGTTGCGCCAAAAGGTGCAACCTGGAGCCCGCTGCAACCGTTAGGTGTGTGTCGATGGGCGGAAGACTGCGTGCATGACATCTCGGGCGTACGCCATGTGCAGAACAATCTGCGCATCGAGGAGCGGGACGACAGCTATCGAATGGATGATTCCGACATGTCGGAGGGCAAGCGAGTGACATCCTGATCCGGACTGAAGCTTAGCATGAGAGGGGCTCCGCCGCGCGCGGCCCCTTTTTTATTGGGAGCACTCACGACCGCGTCAGTGGTTTACGCTCTCGCCGCGTTCCAGCCCGGACAGCGATAGCTGTTCGTCGATTTGCTCCATCAACCGCACCAGCCCGTCCTCACTCTCACTCTCGGCGCGGGCGACGAGAACATCCTGCGTGTTCGAGGCGCGCAACAGCCACCAACCGTCGCCGGTCGTTACGCGCACGCCGTCGGTGGTATCGGCATCGGCACCGCTGGCGGCCACGCGTTCCGCGATTTCCTGAATCGCGATGAATTTACGGCTCTCGTCGACCTGGAAGCGCATTTCCGGCGTGTTGATCATGGGGGGCATGGCGCCACGCAATGCGGTGACCGATTTGCCCAGCCTCGCCGAGGCGGCGATCAGCCGCACTCCGGCGTAAAGTGCATCGTCATAGCCGTAATACTCGTCGGCGAAGAACACATGGCCGCTCATCTCGCCCGCCAGCGGGCTGCCCGTTTGCTTCATTTTGGACTTGATGAGCGAATGGCCCGTCTTCCACATCAGCGGCGTGCCACCCTGCGCGGCGACCTGATCGAATAGCGCGCGGCTCGCCTTCACATCGGCGATAATCGTGGCTCCGGCAGATCGTTTGAGTAGATCCTCGGCATAGATCATCAGTAGCTGGTCGCCCCAGATGATCCGCCCCTCGCTGTCGATTGCGCCGATACGGTCGCCGTCGCCGTCGAATGCCACTCCGAAATCGAGCTTCTTCTCCGCGACAAGCGCGCGCAGGTCCTCGAGATTCGCCTCGACAGTAGGATCTGGATGATGGTTGGGAAATTCTCCGTCGATCTCGGTGAACAACAGGTGATGCTCGCCCGGAAGCCGCGCCGCGAGGCGTTCGAGAGCGGGGCCCGCAGCGCCATTGCCCGCGTCCCAGCCGACCCGCAGCCCGCCGAGCCCGGCGCTGTCGATCCCCTCCAGGCCCATCAGCAGGCGCTCGATATACTCGTCCATGAGATCGCGGTTCTCGACTTCGCCGACTCCGTCGAGCCACTCGCCCTGCGCGGCGCGTTGCCCCAATGTCTGAATGTCCGAGCCGAAGAACGGGCGCCCCTGGAACACCATCTTGAAGCCGTTGTAATTGGGGGGATTGTGGCTGCCTGTTATCTGAATGCCGCCCTCCACATCCTCCGCTGAAGCTTCGGCGTAATAGAGCATCGGCGTGGGACCCAGGCCGATCCGCACCACGTCGCAGCCGCTCGCGGTCAGGCCTTCGACCAGCGCATGTTCGAGGATCGGAGAACTCGCCCGCCCGTCGAAACCCACTGCGACCTTGCGCCCGCCCGCCTCGCGCAGCATCGTGCCGAAGCTCCGGCCGATCGCGCGCGCGTCATCGGGACCAAGCGTTTCACCGATGATCCCGCGGATATCGTATTCGCGCAGGATGGTGGGGTCGAATGTGTGGCTCATGGGTGCTCGTCGGTTTGTTGGTTGGGCAGCTCGCTCAACAGCAGGTCGCGCGCCGCGTTAATCTCCGCCAGGCGCGCATTGCTACCACCCCTGTCGGGATGAATCGTTCCGGCCATTTTGCGGTGGGCATCGCGGATCTGGCGGGCATTGTCGTCCGCTCTGACACCCAAAAGAATACGTGCGCGTCGCATCTCCTTTTCGCGTGGCGACGGCCCTCTCAGATAGTCCCACGGCCAATTGCCGAGAGCCCAACGCCAGACCAGCAGCGCCAGCAGCAAGACGATGACCAGGCGGATCATGCGGCGGCATCCTCGGTCTGGATCATTCCGGGCAATCGCAAATTGGCGACGAGACCGCGCAATTCCTGCCGGGCGACGAGATGACTGGTGCCCAGATCGCCCAGATGCGGTTTGTCGAGCAGGGTGAGGCCCGAGGGGAACAGTTCGCGGTAGATGACGCGTTCGGACAGGCCGTCGGCAATCCGAAACCCTACCCGTCGGGACATTTCGCGAAGCGCCTTTTCCAGCCGCGCCTTGTTGCGCGCCTCGGTATAGCCGGTCCGGTTGCGCACCACGACCCAGTCCATCGGGCGCCGCTGATGCTCGATCTGCGCGCGGCTGCGCTTGATACGCGCTTCCCAGATCAGCTCGGCGTAGAACGACAGTTTTCTGACCTTGAAGCTGTCCCCCTCGACCTGTCCGATTAGATCGAAATCGACGAAGCTGTCGTTCATCGGGGTCACCAGCGTATCGGCCTGGGCGGCGGCGTGCCGCGAGAGTTCGTCGTCGCGGCCCGGCGTGTCGACGACAATGAAATCGGCGCGTTCGGCCTTCTCGACGATCAGAGCCTCGAATTCTCCCGGATCGAGGTCGTCGACCACGAAGCATTCGGCGGTGGGCAGGTCGATCTCGCGCCTTGCCGCGGTATCCGCGCGGTTCTCGAAATAACGGTGCATGGTGCGCTGGCGGGCGTCCAGATCGAAGGCAGTCACGCGTTTGCCATGGTAAGCGAGCGCGACGGCGACATGAACCGCGGTGGTGGATTTGCCCGTGCCGCCTTTCTCGTTGGCAAAAGTGATGCGGTGCGGGCGGCGATCGGTCACGCGGGGATCTTTCGAATGCTTGGTTGGCACGGCGCAACCCGCTAGGGCAGCGCTGCTTTCGCCATATCGGAGGGGGTCACCCCGTGCAAACCGTCAGACGGCTCGACATGTTGAGAAGCGCGCTCGCCGCTTTGCGCTCAGACGGCGGGTCGTTGGCCTTGGTGCCGACTATGGGCGCGCTTCACGAAGGTCATCTGACGCTGGTGCGCGAAGCCGCCGCGCGCGCCGATCACGTGATCGCCTCGATCTTCGTCAACCCGCGCCAGTTCGGCCCGAGCGAGGATCTCGACGCCTATCCGCGCAAGTTTGCGCGCGACTGCGAATTGCTTGAGCGAGAAGGAGTGGCGCTGCTCTGGTCTCCCGACGAGACCGCCATGTATCCAGCCGGCTACGCCACGAACATCTCCGTTTCCGGGATCAGCGAGGGATTGTGCGGCGGCGACAGGCCCGGCCATTTCGATGGCGTGGCGACCGTCGTGTGCAAGCTGTTCAACCAGGTCCAGCCCGATTTGGCGTTCTTCGGCGAGAAGGACTGGCAGCAACTCGCGGTGATCCGCCGAATGGCACGCGATCTCGACCTGATTGCCCCGCGCTTTGACGCCATCCACAGCGTGCCGATCGTGCGAGAAGCTGACGGTCTCGCCATGAGCAGCCGCAACGCCTATCTTTCGCCGGAGCAGCGCCAATCGGCTGGAGTGCTGCCCCGCGCGATGGAGAAGGCCATCGCAAGGCTACGCTCGGGTTCACCGGCGGCCGACACACTCGATGCCCTCCGTGGCTCGCTTAGCGAAGCCGGATTCGACACGATCGATTATGTCGAACTGCGCGATGCGGAGACGATCGCCCCGCTGCCCCGGCCGAACGACAATACCCGGCTGTTCGTCGCCGCTCGCATCGGCGGAACGCGTCTTATCGATAATATGGCAGTGTGAGATGAGGAGTTGGAGCGGGTAAGGGGAATCGAACCCCTCTAGCCAGCTTGGAAGGCTGGAGCATTACCACTATGCTATACCCGCGTCCCGGGCGCGGCGCGCAACTGCCACTGAACACCGCGCGCCGTCAACACTCTCCTGCGCTATTCGCTCTCGTCAAGCGTGCGCGCAGCGGGCGTCCGACCGTCTTCCTCGCTCATTTCCTCGACCAGAGTGGGTTCGCTGCGCCCGACGTCGGGAACCGCGATACGCAGGTCCACCCTGCGGTTGGCCGCGCGGCCCGCGTCATTGGCTCGGCCGTCGGGAAGCGCGTTGGGCTGGAGCGGGTTCTGTTCGCCGAAAGCTATGATGGTGATCCGCTCTTCCGCCACTCCGTTTTCGACCAGCCAGTCCCGCACCACCTCACCGCGAGTCCGCGAGGCGCGCAGATTGACCTCGTCGCTGCCATCGGAGTCGGTGTGAGCGCGCAACGTGACAGGACCACCCGCGCGCATTTGCGGCGAGCGCAGGATGGTCGCCAGCTCGGCTTGCATCGGATCGCTGAGTTCGTTGCC
>JBBSMH010000020.1:0-13129 GCA_038233275.1 Sphingomonadales bacterium
ATCAGCGTAACCGCCGCTCCCGGCGTCGACTGGACCGATCTCAAGCCTCAGGTGCTGTCGATCCTGCTCGATCATTTCGTCTCGCAGGCGCCATTGTTCGCGCCGGGTACGGCGGGAGGCATAACCGTCCCGGCCGAAGAAGCGGAAATGGCGGTCGAGGACAATCCCGCCGATGCCGATATCGTCGCGCAGATCAACGAGCTGCTCGAAACGCGGGTTCGCCCGGCGGTGGCGGGCGACGGCGGCGATATCCAGTACCGGGGGTTCAAGGACGGCGTGGTCTATCTCGCCATGCAGGGCGCCTGTTCGGGCTGCCCTTCCTCCACCGCAACGCTCAAGCACGGGATCGAAGGCCTGCTGAAACACTACGTTCCCGAGGTCGTCGAAGTTCGCGCCACCTGATTTTCTTTCCGACCAGTTTTCAAGGTATCCATGACCAGGCAATTCCACGACGTCGCTCTTTCCGACCAGGCGCTCGACCAGATTTTCCGCGAAGCGCGCAGCTATAACGGCTGGCTCGACAAGCAAGTGACCGAAGAGCAATTGCACGAAATCTACGAGCTGATGAAAATGGGGCCGACCTCGGCCAACATGCAGCCCGCGCGGATCGTGTGGGTAAAATCGGAAGAGGCGAAAGCCCGCCTGGTCGAATGCGTCGGCGAGGGCAACAAGGACAAGGTCCGCACCGCACCGGTCACCGCGCTGGTGGGCTATGACATCGACTTTCACGAGGAACTGCCGTGGCTGTTCCCGCACGCCGACGCCAAGAGCTGGTTCGCGGGCGACGAGGCCGGCCGCAAGGACAACGCCTTCCGCAATTCCTCGCTTCAGGGGGCGTATCTGATCGTCGCGGCTCGCGCGCTCGGGCTCGACACCGGGCCGATGTCGGGCTTCGATCCCGCGGCGGTCGAGCAGGCGTTTTTCGCCGACAATCCCCGGCACAAGGTGAATTTCATCTGTTCGATCGGCTACGGCGACAAGACGACGATCTTCGATCGCAGCCCGAGGCCCGATTTCGACAAGTTCACTCGTATCGTGTGAACCGGTCCGCCTGAAACCGCCGGCTTGAATCGTCCGGCGCGCTGGGGCACCGCTCGCCCATGAGATTGCTTGCCATCGATTGCGCCACCGAAGCGTGCTCGGTCGCCCTGTTCGAGGACGGTGCGCTGCTCGATGCGCGACACGAGGTGCTGGGCCGCGGGCACGCCGAACGGCTGGTGCCGATGATCGCCGAATTGCCGGAGCGGGGCCGCGCAGAAGAAATACGCGTGGGGCTGGGCCCCGGAAGCTTTACCGGCGCGCGGATCGGGCTCGCCGCCGCGCGGGCGCTGGGCATCGCCTGGGGCGCCAGGGTGCTGGGCTTTCCCACGCTGGCGTTGCTGGCCGCGACCGCGCGGAGGGAGTGCAACACGCCCGTGAGCGTCTGCATCGCTGGGGGCCATGGCGAATGGCTGGTGCAGGATTTCGATAGCCAGGGAATGCCCCTGGGGCCGCATGTCTCGGTTTTACCGGAAGATGCAGCGATGCGCCCGAGCAATAAAGCGATCGCGGGCAACAAGGCGCGCGAAAGAGCAGCCTTGGATGGGTCGGGACATGTCGTCCTGGAAATTCTCCCCGATGCCCGCTGCGCGCTCGAGGTGCCGGACAGCCTCCTGACACCCGATCTCAAGCCGATCTACGCCCGACCCCCGGATGCGAGGCTCCCGGCGTGAACCAAACGGTCCTCGATGCAATCATGGCGATCATGGGCACTGCCTTCGATCCGCATTGGCGCGAGGCGTGGACCCGCGCGCAGGTCGCCAACTCGCTCGTCATGCCGCACACGCACGCCCTGCTCGTCGATGCTGGGGGGCAAGATCCGCTTGACCCGGCGGGTGCGGTCGGTTTCCTGCTCTCGCGTGCGGCCCCCGGGGAGGAGGAACTCCTGCTAATCGCGGTCGTCCCAGAGGACCGCGGGCGGGGATTGGGCGAATGCCTGTTGGAGCGGTTCATGGCGGCAGCCAGGGCGCGCGGTGCCGAGCGAGTCTTCCTCGAAATGCGCTCGAACAATTCGGCCGAGGCGCTCTATCGCCGCACCGGGTTCGAACCCATCGGGCAACGGCGGGCCTATTATCGTACACTGGAAGGGGAACCCATCGATGCGATAACTTTCGGCAGGGCACTGTAGAGCGCGCTGGCTTTGCCAGAAAGCTTGCAAAGCGTGACAGACTTATACAATGGGGGAAGTAGAGATCGCGTACGCAACCCCCCTGTTGGGCGATCCGAGGAGATTTCATGGACAATTTCGAAACCGATATGGGCGAGGCCCTGATTACGCTGACATCGGACATCGTGGCCGCGCATGTCTCGAACAATTCCGTTGCCGTGGATGAAGTCGGCAGGCTGATCGCCAATGTGCATGGCGCATTGGCGAATCTGCAGGGCGGCTCCGCTGCACAGGAAGCCCCGCCCGAGCCGGCGGTTTCGGTGCGGTCCTCGCTCAAGAAGGATCACATCACCTGCCTGGATTGCGGGAAGAAGATGAAGATGCTGAAGCGGCACCTTTCGACCGAGCACGACATGACGCCGGCCGAATATCGTGATCGCTGGAACCTGTCGTCGGACTATCCGATGGTAGCGCCCGATTACGCCGACACGCGCCGCGATCTGGCGAAGAAGATCGGCCTCGGACGCAAGCCTGGCCAGGAGCGCGGCCGCAAGAAGAAGTCATAGTCCCGCTACCGCGCGGGCAAAGCGGCGCTTGAGAACGACGCCCCGCCCTCCTATGGGTCCGGGGCGTCTTCTTTTTGCCGGAGCGGATTTTGCAGCAGCGGATCGATCTCGAACAGCTTTGCGCCGACAAGGGACTGCGCATCACCGAGCAGCGCCGCGTGATCGCGCGGGTATTGTCGGAAAGCGACGATCATCCCGATGTCGAGTTGCTGCATGAGCGGGCGAACACGATCGATCCCGGAATTTCGATCGCGACGGTCTATCGCACCGTCCGCCTGTTCGAAGAGGCAGGCATTCTCGACCGGCACGATTTCGGTGACGGGCGCGCGCGATACGAGGCGGCCCCCGAGGCGCATCACGACCATCTGATCGACGTCGAATCGGGCAAGGTGGTCGAATTCGTCGATCCCGAGCTGGAAGCGCTCCAAAAGCAGATAGCCGAAAAGCTCGGCTACCGCCTCGTGGATCACCGCATGGAACTCTATGGCGTCCGCCTCGACCGCGAACCCAAGTGAGCGCGCCCGCCGTCGGGCGGAGAAATACGGCCGCAAGCGCATGGCGGCGATGCGGGGCGAGAAGGTTCCGCTCACGATCATCGGCCGGGTCCGCTTCACTCTGCGGGCAGTGGCGATAGTCGCCCTGCTACTCGTTTTCGTTCCCCTGCATTACGCCTTTCGTGTCTTCGCCTACGGATCGCCCTTCCCCATGTTGTTCCTGCGCTACACCGCGCGGGTGGTGGGCGCGCGGGTGAGCAGTGTCGGCACTCCTCTACGGCGCGATGTGTTCTTCATCTGCAATCATATTTCCTGGATCGACATCCTCGCGCTCGCGGGCGCCAGCGGCACCGCCTTCGTCGCCAAGCAGGAATTGTCCGAAGTGCCCGTGATCGGCTGGCTTTGCAGCCTCAACCGGACGGTTTTCGTCAAGCGCGAGAACCGGATGGGCGTGGCGGAACAGATCAACGCGCTGCGCGAGGCGCTGCAGGACAATTGGTCGGTGACGGTCTTTCCCGAAGGGACGGTGACCGACGGCCAGTCGCTGCTGCCGTTCAAGAGTTCGATGCTCTCGGTGCTCGAACCCCCGCCGCCGGGCGTGATGGTCCAGCCGGTCGTGCTGGATTACGGGAGCGTCGCGGAGGAAATCAGCTGGGTGGGCGAGGAGAGCGGGCTGCACAACGCCATGCGCGTGATGGCGCGCAAGGGTACATTCCGCCTCACTCTCCGCTTTCTCGAACCCTTCAGCCCTGAAGTGCACCGCGGACGCAAGGCGATTGCCGCCAAGGCGCGCGAGGAAATCGAAGTGGGGCTGGTCGGGGCGCTGGGAAGGCCGCTGCGCGATTTCGCCCATACGGTCCAAGCGATCCGCTATCGCCCCGCTGCAAGCGAGCGCGAGCGCTAGAGTCCCGCCTTCACCAGCCAGTCGTGAAATATCCGCACCGGTCGCTCTTCGAGCGCGGTGGGCTTGCACACAAACCAGTAGCTGTAGGGGCTTTCGACCTGGACGCCGTAGAGATCGGTCAGCCGGCTGTCCGCCGCCCGCCGCAAATGATCATCATGCATGATCGCGATCCCGAGACCTTGCGCCGCTGCTTCGAGCATCAGCTGTCCCGAATCATAGTGATCGATCGCGGCGGGTTGCAGGTCGTGGAGCGAGAGCGCCGCCTTCCACGCCTCGAAGCTGTCGGGAAGCTCGTTGTGGATGAGGAAGGTCTGTTTGGCGAGCGCCGCCGCATCGATGTCCTCGCCGAGCTTCGCCGCAAGTTGCTTGCTGGCGATGGCATGGACCATGTTGTGGTCGAGCCGCACAGCGTGAAGTGCCGCCGCTGGTTTGCGCGAGAGGATGATCCCGGCGTCGAGCGTATCGCCCACCCGGTCCTCGATATGCGGGCCGGTATCGATATCGATGTGGAGCAGGGGATGGCTCGCGCGCAGTTCGCCCAGCCGCGGGAACAGCCGCTGGCTGCCGAACAGCGGCAAGACGCCCAGATGTAGGCGCAAGAGCGAGAAGTTTTCCGACCGGCTCTCGACCGCGCGCGCAAGCGCTTCGAGGTGCGGATTGACCGTCTCGTAGAACGCCTGCCCCTCGTCGGTGAGCTGCATCGCCTGCCGCGCGCGCGTGAACAGCTTCTTGCCGACGAAAGCTTCCAGATTGCCGATCCGCCGCGAAAGCGCGGAGGGGCTCAGCCCCAGCTCGTCCGCCGCCGCGCGCGCCGAGCCAAGCCGCACGGTGCGCACGAACGCTTCGAGCGCGCGCAGCGGGGGCAGGCGGCGGGTGACCATCGCTCAACCATGGCGAGCGCTCCGGGGCTTGTCGAGAGCTATGCGGTCTCCGGCGGCGCTTTCCGGCGCGTGCAGCCGCAGCCGCGTGACATGCGTCTCGTCGCCGTCCGTCACCTCGATGCGCCAGCCGCTCGGGTGTTGGAGCGTTGTTCCAACCGCGGGCACCTGTTCGGCCAGAACAAAGGCCAGCCCGCCCAGCGTATCGACCGCTTCCTCGACCTCGGCGAGCCGGGGATCGACCTGCTGCGCGACATCGTCCAGCTCGGCGCGCGCATCGCAATCCCACATACCTTCGCCCAGGGAGGCGATCATCGGCTGCGGCGCGTCGTCGTGCTCGTCCTCGATCTCGCCGACGATCTCCTCCACCAGATCCTCGATGGTGATAATCCCGTCGGTGCCCGAAAACTCGTCGAGCACGATCGCCAGGTGCATGCGGCCCGCGCGCATATCCGCCAGAACGTCGATCGCGTTGCGCGTCTGCGGCACGTAAAGCGGCTGGCGCATCAGCACGGTCCAGTCCTGGGGGGGCGGCTTGTTCGTCGCCAGGAAAGGAAACACGTCCTTGATGTGGATCATGCCGATCACCTGATCGAGCGTGTCGCGGAAGACCGGCATGCGCGAATGGCCATGCTCGGAAAAGGCCGCGACCAGCTCCTCCCAGGCGGCGCCGGCGGAGACCGCGATGATCTCCCCCCGGGGGACGGCGACGTCGTCGGCGTCGTGTTCGCTGAAGTGGAGGAGGTTGCGCAGCATCTGCCGCTCGACCGGGGAGAGGTCGCCGCGAGAGTCCTGCGCGGCGCTTTCGTCGCCGTTTTCACCCTCGTGCTCGTCGATGGCTTCCTCGAGTTGGCTGCGCAGGCTGCGCTCCCCGCTATCGCCGTCGAAGAGTTTCCGGATCGCGAGCCACAGCCCGCGCTTGCTACTGTCCGCGTCTCCCGCGGAGGTTGAACTGTCGGGCATGGCCCTGCGGGTGCTCCTTGCTAGTCCCGGTCCCCATATGGGTCCGCGATACCCATTTTGGCAAGCGCGGCAATTTCGAGTTTCTCCATCGCTTCGGCCTGACCGTCCGAGTTGACATGATCGTGCCCGGCGAGGTGCAGAAAACCGTGGACGATCAGATGGGCGGCGTGGGTTTCAAGCGCAATTCCCTTCGCTTGCGCCTCGCGCGCGCAGGTCTCGTAGGCCAGCGCGATATCGCCGAGCATTTCCGGCCCGCCTTCGGTCTCGAGCGCGCCGAGCTGCTCGTGCGTCATCATCGGGAAGGACAGCACATTGGTGGGCATGTCCTTCGTTCTCCATTCTCGGTTGAGTTTGCGGATATCCTCGTCCACGGTGAACAGGATCGATGCCGAGAGCCGCGGATTAGCGAGCGCCGGTTCGACCTGCTCGGCCGCCTCGTGCGCGCGCTCGGCGAGGTCAGCCCAGTCCGCGCCCCCGGAGGAGGGCGAAGGCCAGCCGTCGATCTCGATGTCGAGATCCATCTACTCCGCCTTGCCTTCGTAGGCCTCGACGATGCGGCCCACGATCGGGTGGCGCACCACGTCGGCGGCGGTGAAGCGGATGGTGCCGAAGCCATCCACCCCTTCGAGCTTGCCCACCGCATCGGCCAGCCCGCTCATCCCGCCGCCGCCGGGGATGTCCACCTGGTTGGGATCGCCGCAAACCACCATCCGGCTGTTCTGGCCGAAGCGGGTGAGGAACATCTTCATCTGCTCGCGCGTGGTGTTCTGCGCTTCGTCGAGAATGATGAAGCTGTCCGCCAGCGTGCGCCCGCGCATGAAGGCGATGGGGGCAATCTCGATCTCGCCGCTGGCCAGCCGCCGCTCGACCTGCTCGGGCGGCATGCAGTCGTAGAGCGCATCATAAAGCGGGCGCAGATAGGGATCGACCTTTTCCTTCATATCGCCGGGGAGGAAGCCGAGCTTTTCGCCTGCCTCGACGGCCGGACGCGAGAGGATCAGCCGCTGGACGCTGCCCGTGATGAGCTGCGCCACCGCCTGCGCCACCGCGAGATAGGTCTTGCCCGTTCCCGCGGGACCCAGCGCAAAGACGATGTCGTCGCGCACCAGGCTGCGCATATAGGTCGCCTGCATCGCGCTTCTGGGCACGATAGTCTTGCGCCGCGTGCGGATCATAATCGGGGGGCCGCCCCTGCCGGTGGCGGGCTCGGCATCCATGATGCCATCGAGCGTGGGCTCGTTCGACATGGCAATCAGCGCTTCGATCGCGCCGGTATCGAGGTCCTCGCCCTGCGCCAGCCGGTCGTACATCGTCTGGAGCACATGGCGCGCGCGTGCGACGCTGTCTTCGGGCCCCTCGATCTGCACCTGGTCTCCACGGGCGGAAATGAACACGCCGAGACGGTTTTCGACCTGTACCAGATTGGCGTCGAACTGGCCGAACAGCGGGCCGAGCAGGCTCTGATTGTCGAAGCGGATTTCTGCGCGCGCGCGGCGGGTTTCGCGTTGCGGGACCGGCGGTGGAGACAGCGCCGGATCGGCTTGTCGAGCGGGTTTGCGAGCCATGCGCTCCTTTCAGGTTTCGACTCGGAATCTAGAACGGAACGCGCCGGAAGCAAGAAAGGCACCCGCACATGGCGGTGGACAATCAGGCCTCGGCCATTTCAAGTATGCGTCCGCGCATCGAGTTGGGACCGCCCTCGGCCAGTTCGACTTCGACGAGATCGCCGATAGCCGCGTCGCTCTCGAACCACACCGACTGCAGCCACGGCGACTTGCCGAGCCACTGGCCGGGATGCTTGCCCCTGCGTTCGACGAGAACCTGGCAAGTCTTGCCAACAGATTTCTGATTGAAGGCGAGCTGGTCGCGGTTGAGCGCGGCCTGGAGGCGCTGGAGGCGCTCGTCCATCACATCGGGAGCGACCTGCCCGTCCATGGTCGCGGCGGGCGTGCCGGGGCGCGGGCTGTACTTGAAGCTGTAGGCCTGCGCGTAGCCGACCGTATCGACCAGCGCGAGCGTCTGCTCGAACTCGGCCTTGGTCTCGCCGGGGAAGCCGACGATGAAATCGCCGCTTAGCGCGATATCAGGCCGGGCGGCGCGGAACCGGTCGAGCAGGCGGAGGTAGCTCTCGGCGGTATGGCTGCGGTTCATCGCCTTGAGCACGCGGTCGCTGCCGCTCTGAACCGGCAGGTGGAGGAACGGCATAAGCTTTTCGACTTCGCCATGCGCGGCGATGAGCCCCTCGTCCATATCCGCCGGATGGCTGGTGGTGTAACGAATACGCTTCAATTCCGGTAATTTGGCCAGCTCTCTTATCAGGCCGTCGAGGCCGCAGGCGTGACCTGCATAATCTTCCCCCGACCATGCAGAAACGTTCTGGCCCAGCAGGGTGATCTCCCTCGCCCCGGCTTCGACCAGTCTCTTCGCTTCATCGACCAGATCGCTGTAAGGGCGCGATATTTCGGCCCCGCGGGTATAGGGAACCACACAATAGGTGCAGAATTTGTCGCAGCCTTCCTGCACCGTAAGGAAGGCGGTCGGCGCCACCCGCCTGCGCTCGGGCAGCGCAGCGAATTTGGCGATCGCGGGCATGTCGGTATCGGTCGCCCGCTCCCCCTTCACCGCCTTGTCGAGCATCTCCGGCAGGCGGTGATAGGCTTGCGGGCCGACGACCATGGAAACAGCCGGGCTGCGCGCCATGATCTCCTCGCCTTCGGCCTGCGCCACGCAACCCGCGACCGCGATCAGCGGCCGCTTGCCTGCCTCCTCGCCGCGCTTCACCAGCCGCCCGATGTCCGAATAGACCTTCTCCGCCGCCTTCTCGCGGATGTGGCAGGTGTTGAGGACGACGAGATCTGCCTCCTCGCCCTCGGGCGCGGGCGAAATGCCGCGCTCGGCCAGCAGCTCGGCCATGCGCTCGCCATCATAGACGTTCATCTGGCAGCCGAAGCTCTTGACCCTGTAGGTCCTGGGGGCGGTGGTGGGTTTCATGGGAGGGGGCGCAATAGTAGATGCGCTCCCCTGCCTCAACCATCAAATGCGCTCACTTCTTTTTGTCCAAATTGCGCATCTGTTCTTTCTTCTCTTTGATTTCGCGCATCAGCTCAGCGTGCTTCCTGGCATCATCGTCCTTGCTGTCTTTTTCCCAACGAGGCCTCTTTTTCTCCTCTTCGCTGTTTACGAAACCGTCGCCTTCACAATCTTCCCCGGCTCCTTCGGCGGCTCGCCCTTGGGCAGCGCGTCGACGTGGTCCATGCCGCTCTCGACCTGGCCCCAGACGGTATATTGCCCGTCGAGGAAATGCGCGTCATCGAGGCAGATGAAGAACTGGCTGTTGGCGCTGTCGGGCACCTGGGTGCGCGCCATCGAGCAGGTGCCGCGGGTGTGCGGCTCGGAATTGAACTCGGCCTTGAGATCGGGCCGCTCGCTGCCGCCCATGCCGGTGCCGGTCGGATCGCCGCCCTGCGCCATGAAGCCGGGGATCACGCGGTGGAACACCACCCCGTCGTAAAAGCCTTCCTTCGCCAGCTCGGTGATCCGCTCGACATGGCCGGGCGCCAGATCGGGGCGCAGCTTGATGACGACATCGCCGCCCTCCCCATTGCCGGTATCGAGGGTGAGCGTGAGTTTGTGGTCGGCCATGCGGGTCTCTCCTGTGTTCAACTCGGGCCTACATAAGCGCTCGCGCCGCCATGTCACCCTTTGCCTGCCCTTCCCCCGCTTGCTTTTCGCCCGCCCCTGCCTAGAGCGGCGGCATGGCCGATGACGACCGCCTCGACGACGATGTGATGCTGGCGGAAGCGCCCGAGGAAGGCGCGCGTCCGGACGACCGGATCGACGATGCGCGGCTCGACGAGGAGAACACGCTCAAGAAGGATTACGTCGAGGAAGTCGAGCTGGCGCTCGACGCGGGCGACGACAGCCGCGTGTACGAGCTGGTCGAGCCGCTCCACCCGGCCGACATCGCCGATCTGCTCGAACTGTTCGAGCGCGACGAGCGCGCACAGCTCGCCGCGGCGATAACCGATCTGATGAGCTCGGAAGTGATCGCCGAGCTCAACGATTTCGTGCGCGAAGAGATGATGGAAGCGCTCGCCCCCGAAGCGGTCGCCAACATCGCCGAACAGCTCGAGACCGACGATGCGGTCCAGCTGATCGAGGATCTCGACGAGGCGGACCAGCAGGCGATCCTGGCCGAGCTCGACGCGGAGGACCGCGCGGCGATCGAGAGCGCGCTCGCCTATCCCGAGGAGACCGCCGGACGGCTGATGAACCGCGAATTCGTCGCGGTGCCCGAGCGCTGGAGCGTGGGCGATCTGATCGACTATCTGCGCGACGAAAACGATCTTCCGGGCGAATTCTACGAGATCTTCGTGGTCGACGAGCGGCATCACCCGGTCGGTACCTGCGCGCTGAGCTGGGTTTTGCGCGCGCCCCGCAATCTCGCGCTGGCCGACGTGATGAAGCGCGACCAGACGCTCATCCCCGTGGCGATCGACCAGGAAGAGGTCGCGCTGATGTTCCAGAAATACGGCCTCATCAGCGCCGCGGTGGTGGACGAGAACGAGCGGCTGGTCGGTCAGATGACCGCCGACGACGTGGTCCACATCATCGCCGAGGAAGCGGGCGAGGACACGCTGCTGCTTTCGGGCGCGGGCGAGGGCGACATCAACGAGCCGATCCGCGATGCCTATTCGAGCCGCGTACGCTGGCTGGTGGCGAACTTGGGCACCGCACTGGTCGCCAGCCTCATCATCGCGCTCTTCGGCGCGGCGATCGAACAGCTCGTGGCGCTCGCGGTGCTGATGCCGATCGTCGCCAGCATCGGCGGCAACGCCGGAACGCAGACCATGGCGGTCACGGTGCGCGCCATTGCGATGAACCAGCTCACCCGATCGAACACGCGGCGCATGGTGTGGCGCGAAATGCGCGTGGCGCTGATGAACGGGGCCACCATCGCGGTGCTGATCGGCGTGGCTACGGGTGCGATCTTCACTCCCTTGCTGGGCGCGGTCATCGCCATGGCGATGGCCATCAACGTGCTGGTGGCGGGCCTGGCCGGCGTGCTGGTGCCGGTTATCTTCGAACGGCTGGACCAGGACCCGGCGGTTGCCTCGAGCGTGTTCGTGACGATGATCACCGATTCGATGGGCTTTTTCGCCTTTCTCGGCCTGGCGGTGGCGATGGGAGTGGTCTGAGGGGGTTGAGCGGCGCGCGCCCGTCCTTACATTCGCCACCCATGCCGCTCCACCTGACCAAGATCGCTTTCGGCGCGAAGAGCTATGGCGATATCGAGCGCTGGTATGCTGCCCGGCGAAGCCCCAATCTGGTCACACGCTATCGCCCCACCCGTTGGGAGGAATGCATCGGCGGTTCGCTGTTCTGGATCCACGAGCACAATATCGTCGCGCGGTCGCAAATCCTCGGTTTCACCCAGAACGACAGCGGCCGCTGGGTCATCGATCTGGAGCCGCGGCTGATCCCCGTTCTCCCCCGGCCCAAACGCGCGCACCAGGGCTGGCGCTACCTCAAGGGCGAGCCCCCGCGCGACCTCGAGGAGGGCGAGGATATCGGCGATATCCTGCCCGGACGGCTGGCGGGAAGGCTCGAACGGCTAGGGCTGATCTGATTGTCGGCTGATCTAATTGTCGGAACACCCCGCCGACCTTCGCCGTTGAACAGGCGAAGGAGAAATTTCATGCCCGAACGCCAGTCGCGCCATCCCGACAACGACCTGATCGACGAGATGACGAGAAACCCCACACCCTCGCATCAGGGCTCTGCCGGTGGCGAGGTCAATCGCCGCGTCGGCAAACGCGGGGAGGAAAATCGCGTTTCGGACCCGGACAGTCGCGAGCCCGAGGTGGGCTCGGACAATCCCGAGCAGGATGCGAAGAAGGGCCCGAAGACCCGCGCCGCGATTCAGGAGAACCGCGAGAGCTGACCCCGCGCCTCCTGCGGATGATCAGTCCGCGGTCGTGGGATCGATCGTCGAGCGGACCTCGGAAATCGAGTTGGCGGGGAATCCCGCCGTTTCGGCGTGCTGCCGGATCAGTTCCGCATCGGGTGCGCGGTAGATGCAATAGATCTTGTCGTCGGTGACATAGCTATGGACCCACTGGATCTCCGGCCCCATGTCGCGCAGCACCGAGCACGATTGCTGCGAGGCGCCCTTGAGTTCGTCCGCGCCCAGCTTCCCCACCTCGGGCATTTCACGCTCGATAACGAATTGCGGCATTGCTCCACTCCCTGTTGAAAGCCGAGCGATGCGCCGGCTTCGCCGTCTTGTCGAGCCGGATTGGCAAGCAGCTGAAATTCCAGGGCGATTACCCGCCTCAGGCAGGAGGCCTACCTCCGACCCGCCGCAGCGACTCGGCATAGACCTCGGCGCTCTGCGCTCCCGGGATGAGGAACCTGTGGGCCACCAAAATGGCGGGCACGCCGCTGATGTTCATGTCCCACGCGGCGCTCTCTTCGGCACGGATCTTGCGCGCGTATTCCTCGCTGTCGAGGGCGCGTGCCGCCTCGGCGCGGTCGAGTCCGGTTTGCTCGGCGATCTCCAGCAACACCTCGCGCTCCCCGATCGGGCGGCGATGGTTGAAATGCGCCTCGAACAGCGCGAGCTTGAGTGCGGTCTGAAGCGCATATCCATGTTCTTCGCCAGCCCAGACCAGCAGCTTGTGCGCGTCGAAGGTGTTCCACATCATCGCCGGGGGCGCGGGCTCTTCTCCCTCGTAATCGAGCGAAACGCCCGCGTCCTTCGCCGCTTCGCGCATCCTCTCCTGCACCGCCTGCGACTCTTCGATGCTGCGGCCGTATTTGCGAGCGATATGCGCGGTGCGCTCCTCGCCCTCGGGCGGCATGTCGGGATTGAGTTCGAAGGCATGCCAGCGCAGCTCCGCCTCGATCTCGCCTTCGACCATGGCCAACGCCTTCTTCAGCTGGCCCCAGCCGACCAGGCACCAGGGGCACATCACGTCCGACCATATATCGACGGTGAGTTTTTGCGGGCTGCTCATGATGTCTCCTCCAGCCACCAGTGGAACAGATGGCTCGCAATCGCCTGCGGCGGCGGCGTGCGGAAGCGCGCACCCGCCTCTCCCGCCATGGCCGCGTGGACCTCGTCGCGGGTAAACCAGCAAGCGTCGGCCAGTTACGTCGCATCGATCGTCAACTCC
>JBBSMH010000021.1:0-13064 GCA_038233275.1 Sphingomonadales bacterium
CATGTGATATCTCCTTTGCCGAAACAATGATCGGGCGCGTGCAGGGTTCCGCAGAGATCGGACGCAGAAAACCGCAATTACCCCCGGGCCGCGATCCCGCGAGCGAGGAAATCATTGGCCCGATCCGCGACGTGCTCGAGCTGCGGGTCGCCATCCTCTTTCCAGATCGCATAACGCAGGCCCAGAAACACGTTCATGCCCATGACGGCCCAGGCTTCGATTTCGCCGAGATCGTCACGAAACTCTTGTGTCTGGGCCCCCGCGCGAAGGCGGGCGGCTATGCGATCGGCAGTAGTGCGGTAATGGCGTTGGTAACTGTCCGGATCGACGAACTCCGCCTCGTCGATAATGCGATAGAGTTCCTTGTGTTCGCTCGCGAAGTGCAGAAATGCCGCGAGCGCGGCGCGTTCGACCTCGAGCGGCTCCATCGCCGGATCGATCGCTGCGCCCGCGGTCTGGCGTACCGCGTCGCTCATATCGCCCACTAGCGCCCGGAAGATGGCGTCCTTGGAATCGAAATAGGTGTAGAAGGTGCCCAACGCCACCTTGGCCCGCCGGGTGATCGCGCTGATCGAAGCCTCATGGAAACCACGGTCGGCAAACTCCGCCGCCGCTGCATCGAACAGTTTGCGCAAGGTACGCCGCCCCCGTTCGGTGCGCGGTACTTTCGCCTGGGTGCTTGCCAATCCAAACCCTCCCTATCGCGCACAGCTAGGCACAAAGGCGACCGCAGGCAAGATAAAACTTGAAAGGTGGTTCAACTTTCAATAAAACGCGGAGCGATTGGACCTTGGGAGGATAAATCAATGCGCTTACGCTCGACTCGATACGCCACCGCGCTGCTGGTGGGGACTGCCGCTCTTGCTTACGGCGCCTCGCCCGCTTTCGCGCAGGAGCAGGAATCGCCCGCGGAGACGGTGGTGGACCCGGAGGTCGATGATACCGTTACAGAGGGTAACACGATTATCGTGACTGCCCGGCGCCGCGAGGAGCGGCTGGTGGATGTTCCGATCGCAGTCTCGTCCTTCAGCGGCGAACAGCTTGAACGGCGCGGCGCGCTCGATCTCACAGATATCGGCCAGATCGTCCCCAACGTCACGCTCGAGAGCTCGCGCGCGACCAATTCCACCCTTTCCGCCTTCATTCGCGGCATCGGGCAACAGGATCCGGTCTCGGGTTTCGAGCAGGGCGTCGGCATCTATCTCGACGACGTCTATCTCAACCGCCCGCAGGCGGCGGTTCTGGACATTTACGACGTCGAACGGATCGAAGTTCTGCGCGGGCCACAAGGCACCCTTTACGGCCGCAACACCATCGGCGGAGCAGTGAAATACGTCACCCGCCGCCTGCCGCAGGATTTCTCTCTCAAGGCGCGCGCGACCTACGGTACCTATGACCAGGCCGAGGGCGTGGTGACGGTTTCGGGGCCGCTAGGCGACATGGCACGGCTTGGCGGTTCGATCGCGCGACTCTCGCGCGGCGGATACGGCGACAACCTCACCACCGGGCTTGAGAACTACAACAAGGATGTCTGGGCCGGCCGGATGAGCTTCGAGATGGGGGGATATGGCGAGCCCGTGTTTCTTCGCATCACCGGCGATTACACCAAGGACGAGAGCAATCCGCGCGGCGGGCACCGCCTGATTCCCGGCCTGATGTCCGGCGCGCCGGTCCTCGACAACGTTTTCGACACGCGCGGGGGCCTCGTCGATCCCGAGCAGGATGTCGAATCGATCGGCACAGCGCTTCACGCGGAAATCGAGTTCAGCGAAGCGCTGACCTTCCGCTCGATCTCCGCCTGGCGGCGCGACGACAGCTATACCCCCATCGATTTCGACGCCCTGCCCGCGGTCGATGTCGATGTGCCGGGTGCCTATTTCAATGAGCAGTTGAGTCAGGAATTCCAGCTGCTGTGGGATGACGGCGGACCGCTGACCGGATTGATCGGGGCTTACTACCTCGACGCCCAGGCCGACACGCTGTTCGACGTGCGGCTGTTCACAAGCTTTGCCGGCTTGACGGCCTTCACCAGCGCGGAGGTCGACACCGAAACCTATGCGATCTTCGGTGATTTCGCCTTCGATGTCACCGATCAGCTCAGTCTATCGCTTGGCGGGCGTTATACCTGGGACGAGCGTAGCGCGGACATCTTGCGGCAGATCTATCTCGGCGGCGGCTCGCCCTTCTTCGGCGGCGCAGGTGCTCGCTTCGGCGGCCCAAGCACCGATTTCAGCGGCAGCGCGGAGTTCGAGAAGTTTACGCCGCGCGCCTCGATCAGCTTCATGCCCACTCCCGATCACAACATTTATGCGAGCTTTTCCAAAGGCTTCAAGGGAGGCGGTTTCGACCCCCGAGGTGTGGGCACCAACGCGCCCGATCTCAATGGCGACGGCGTTCGCTCAGACGATGAAGTCGCGGCCTTCCTGAGCTTCGCACCTGAAGAAGTCGACAGCTACGAGGTTGGCTACAAGAGCAGCCTGATGGGCGGGCGCGTCAATGTCGCCTTGGCGGGTTTCTATGCCGATTATACCGATGTGCAAATCCCCGGTTCGGTGGCGTGCACAGTGAGCGGCCTCCCTTCGTTCTGTGGCGTTGTTTCCAACGCGGGCAAGGCCACGTTCAAAGGCTTCGAATTCGAAGGCAGCGCGCGGCTTGGTGCCGGTATCAACCTTGCCGCATCGCTCGGTTGGATCGACGCCGAATATGACGAATACATCACCAATATCGGCGGTGTGCCGACCGATGTGGCCGATTTCCGCGAAGTGCAGAACACTCCCGAATGGACGGCGAGCGGGACCGCGAGCTACACCACTCCGCTGGGAGCGGGCGACCTCTACCTGGGCACCACAGCGTCCTATCGCAGCAAGACGTTCCAGTTCGAGATTCCCAATCCCTTTCTTGACCAGGACGGCTATGTGCTGGTCGATGCGAGCGTGGTCTATACCTCGCCCGGCGATCGTTGGAGCCTTGGGCTATACGGAAAGAATCTGACGGACGAGGAGTACAAGACCTCGGGCTATACCTTCGTCCGGGCCGATCCAGTAACGGGCGCGATCATCAACGGAACCAATGGCTTGCCTGCTCCGGCGCTAGGGAGGGAAGGAACGCTGACCGCGTTCTATGGCAACCCGCGGCAGGTATTCGTCACCGCGACGTTCAAATACTGAGATGGGGGGCGGCCCGGACGCTCGGGCCGCCCCCTACCGCAGTCTCAGAGCCCCGCGGCGATCGCTCCGGGTTCGCGGCCGAAAGGCCGCTCGGCAGGAATGCAGTAGGTCCTGACATAGTCGCCCAACTCGTCGTGCACCCGCGCCGCGGTTAGCCCAAACTGCTCGAGGCTGTAGCGATGTGGGTGACGCTTTAGGCGCTTCGAGCGTTCGAGGAACGCCTCCATCCCCGGTACCGCCGGCCCCATGTCGAGCTCGAGGAAGCGATAGACCCGCTCCATCGTCCCCCGCCAGTCGGTGTCCATCGCATCATATTGCACGTCGAACATGCGGCTCTGCGGGATAGCGTTACGCGCGGCGCGCATGCGCTCGATCTGCAATCGCGTTTTGCGCAGCCACTCTTCGCCGATGACTGCAGGATCGACTCTGTCCGAATAGATGATCGTCTGGTTCCAGGCCAGCGAGGCGGCGCTCCCGACCACCGCTTCGGGATCGCGGTGCGTGAAGATCAGCCGCGCGTCGGGGAAGACATCGAGCAGCGCGGGCAGGTCGAGCATGTGTTGCGGCGTCTTGAGGATCCACGGGCGGATACTCGAGGCCTGCTGTGACCAGCCGACCAGCCGCAGCAAATCCGCCATTCCGCGATAGGCGGGCGTCGCATCCTCGCCCTCGCACCATTTGCCGTAGCTCGGCACGTGCCACTGCGCTTCGTGCTTCATCCCCCACATGCTCGCGACCAGAAGACCGAGTTCCTCTTCGGGCTCGTAAGGGCCCGTCGGATGGATCGAAAGCGTGCGTGGGTTTGCCAGCCGCGCGACCTTCATGATCCGCGCCGCCAGTTTCGGGCGGAAGTCATCCTTCTTGCCCTCCAGAACCTCCTCGAAATCGGGACGCGGCACGGGGCTGATCGTCTCGAAACTACGCATGTGGCTGAACCGCTGGTCGGCCGCGAGAAGGCGGTGGAGCCGGGTTGTTCCCGATCGCATCGGACCGACGATCACCACCGGCCGGAGGATCGGGCGGGCGAGAATTTCCGGATGCCGCTTGTACCACATCTGCGCCAGCAAGCGGTCGCGCAGCACATGATGGAATTGCTTCATCGCGGAGAAATCGCCGGCCGCGTTGAGCCGGGCTTCGCGCTTGATCGAGTCGAGCAGAATCTCGAATGGCGTCTCGAACCAGCGATCGCCGAAATCCTCCAGGCCCGTGGCTTCCACAGCCTGGTCAAGCAGAAAGCTCTTTTCCAGCCGCGCTTCGCCGATCAGACCTAGCTTGCGCCCGCCTCGGATGACCCGGTCGGCAATGTCGATAAAAGGCGTCCGGCTGGGCGGGGCCTCGGTCGGTTCGGGCAAGAAACTCGCTCCAAGCACCGGAAATTCCCGGCCGATTGCGCTGATGGTGTAGCGAATGAGCCATCCCATGCAAGGTTCCGGCAGGCTGGTGGCGGCAATCCGGCCTTATGCTCTGGCAATTGACGAAGGGCGCGGGCATAGCGCTGCGCCATGCACGATATCGCCTATATCCGGAGCAATCCCGCGCTATTCGACAGCGCCATGGCGAAGCGGGAAGCCGATGCTTCTGCCGACCGGATTCTTGCGCTCGATGCACGCCGGCGCGAGGTCCAGACGACGCTGCAGGAGGCTCAAAACCGCCGCAACGAGGCATCGAAGGCGATCGGCCAGGCCATGGGCAGAGGCGACAACGAAACCGCCGAGGCTCTCAAGGCCGAGGTCGGCGAGCTCAAGCAAGCGATGCCGCAGATGGAGGATGAGGCTCGCGACATCGGCGCTGAGCTCGACGCGCTGCTTGCCTCGCTGCCCAATATCCCCGCCGCGGACGTTCCGGAAGGCGAGGACGAGCGCGACAATGTCGAAGTGAGCCGCTGGGGCGAGCCGCGCGAGTTCGGCTTTGAGCCACAGGAGCATGCCGACCTCGGCCCGGCTTTGGGGATGGAGTTCGAGACGGCAGCGAAGATGTCGGGCGCCCGCTTCACCTTTCTGCGCGGGCCGATGGCGCGGCTGCACCGCGCGCTGGCGCAGTTCATGCTCGACGGGCAGACCGGCGAGGCCGGGTATACCGAATGCAATCCCCCGATTCTGGTGCGCGACGAAGCGATGGTCGGCACCGGGCAATTGCCCAAGTTCGGCGAGGATTCGTTCCTCACGACCGAAGGCCGTTGGTTGATCCCTACTTCCGAAGTCAGCCTGACCAACAGCGTCCGCGAGCAGATGCTCGACGAGAGCGCCCTTCCGTTGCGGCTCACCGCTCACACCCCCTGCTTCCGGTCCGAAGCGGGCGCGGCGGGGCGCGATACGCGCGGGTTCATCCGCCAGCACCAGTTCGAGAAGGTCGAGCTGGTCAGCATCTGCCGCCCCGACCAATCCGAGACCGAGCATGCGCACATGCTTGCCAGCGCGCAAGGCATTCTGCGGGCGCTCGACCTGCCCTATCGCACAATGCTGCTGTGCGCCGGCGACATGGGCGCGACGGCGAAGAAGACCTTCGATCTGGAGGTCTGGCTGCCCGGACAGGGCGCTTACCGCGAAATCAGTTCGATCAGCTGGTGCGGCGATTATCAGGCGCGCCGGATGCAGGCGCGATTTAAGCCCGCCAAAGAAGATGGGGGCGCGAAAAAGACCGAATTCGTCCACACGCTCAACGGTTCGGGTCTTGCGGTCGGCCGTACGCTGGTGGCGGTGCTCGAGAATTACCAGCAGGCCGACGGCAGCGTGGACGTGCCCGAGGCCCTGCACCACTATATGGGCGGGGTAACTCGGCTGGAGCCGCTGCGCTGATGCGTATCCTTGTCACCAATGATGACGGCATCCATGCCCCGGGCCTCGTGGTACTGGAGGAAATCGCCAGCCAGTTTTCCGACGATGTCTGGGTCTGCGCTCCTTCGGAAGAAGCCTCGGGGGCGGGCCATTCGCTCACCCTCACTCGCCCGGTGCGATTACGCAAGCATGGCGAGCGGCGATTCAGCGTCACCGGCACACCGACCGATTCGGTGATGATGGCGCTGAGGAAGGTGCTACCTGCCCCTCCGGATCTCGTGCTGTCGGGCGTCAATCGCGGGGCCAATCTTGCCGACGACATTACCTATTCCGGAACTGTCTCCGCCGCGATCGAGGGGGCCTTGGCGGGAGTGCGCTCGATCGCGCTCAGCCAGGTCTATGCCAGGGAAGGAATGGGCGACCAGGTGCCGTTCGGCGCGGCGCGCGAATGGGGCGCGAAAGTGATCGCCCCGCTTCTCGACGCCCCTTTCGCTGATCGGACGCTGGTGAATATCAACTTTCCGGCGCTCCCCGCCGAAGAGGTCAAGGGCATCCGCGTGGTGCGGCAGGGCTTCCACGATTATTCGCGGGGGTCGGTGGTGGAAGGAGTGGACCCGCGCGGTTACCGTTACTTCTGGTTCGGGCTCCACGCGATCGAGCACACGCTCGACCACGGCACCGATCTGGAGGCGATTGACGACGGCTTTGTGGCGGTCACGCCCTTGCAGCTCGATTTGACCCACCATTCTTCCATCGGAACGCTTGCCGAGCGTTTCACCGAGTGACAGATAAGCGGCGATGAGCGAGAGACAGGTCGACCGCATCGCGCCGAGCCGCCCGCCGCAGCAATATCGCGGGCCCCGGTTCAAGCCCCTCCGCCGCGCAGTGAGGCTGCCCGTGTGGGGCGATCTCGCCATTCGCCTGGGCCTCGCGCTGTTCCTCATTTTCCTCGTCATCATGATCCACTGGTGGGACCGCGGCGGGCTGGTGGATAATCTCGATGGCGAGGTCAGCTTCCTCGACGTGGTCTATTTCACCATGATCTCGGTCACGACGACCGGCTTCGGCGACATCGCGCCGATCTCCGATCGCGCACGCTTCGTCGAAGCGGTGATCGTGACCCCTATCCGGTTCGCGGTGTTCTTCATTTTCGTCGGCACGGCCTATAATTTCATCATCAAGCGAAGCTGGGAGAATTGGCGCATGGCCCGTATTCAGGAGCAATTGTCGGACCATGTCGTGGTCTTGGGCTACGGCGTCTCGGGCTCCGAGGCGGTGGGCGAACTGATCGAGCGGGGCATCGACCCGCACTGCCTTGTGGTGGTGGATCCGAGCGAGGACCGGTTGGCGGTCGCAGAGGCGATGGGCTGCAACATCATGGCCGCGGACGCCACGCGCGACGATACGCTACGGGCGGTCCATATCAAAAAGGCGCAAAACGTGCTGGTTTCGGCGGGCCGGGACGACACGTCGATCCTGATCGTACTGACCGTCCGCGCGCTCGCGCCCGATGTGCCGATCAGTGTGGTGGTGCGCGCAAACGACAATGAGTCGCTCGCGCGGCAGGCCGGCGCCAACAATGTGATCAACCCGGTTCGTTTTACCGGCCTGTTGCTGGCCGGTTCGGCCAAGGGCCCACATATCGCCGAATATATGGCCGATCTCGCCTCGGTTTCCGGCAGGGTTCAGCTGGTCGAGCGCGAGATTGCCCAGGAGGAGTGCGGCTGCGCGATATCCGACCTCGCGAGTGGCGGCCGCGGCCTACGAATCTAACGTGACGGCCAGACCTTCGGCTTCTGGGAGGCGGAATGCCAGAACCTGCGGCCCGGTGACGTGGTGGTGGAAATCATCCCGACCACCAACGGCGAGGTCAAGGGAGACGGGTCAGGCTGACTGCCGCAAGCCGGAACAGATAAAGCGAATCAGCGCCCGCCTTCTTTGCGCTCCCGCGTCTGGGCGTCCCGCTCGAGCGCGTAGGCTTTCCATTGATCAGAAGTCATGCACTTCTTCTCAAACCGTGTGCGCGAATTGAGCACCGGGGAGCGTACACAGATCAGCGTCGCGGGATCGTCGACCTTCATCGCCGCCGCTCTCTCCGAATCTTTTGCCATCACTGTGGGTCCTTGGGCGAGCAGAATTATCCCGGCTAGAGTTTCGAGCATGAAGGACCCCTTTGTGTACCGGTAGGGAGTGATAGGGTCCCGGGCGCCGTAGGCAAGCTCTTCTGCGCTAACCCGACAGGCTGGCGCTGGACGACATCCAGGTGTAGGGGCGCGCGCGATCATGAATACCACCACCCATCCGATTCCCGACCAGAAGAAGGTCGGCATGGTATCGCTCGGCTGCCCCAAGGCGCTGGTCGATTCCGAACGCATCCTTACCCGGCTGCGCGCCGATGGCTATGCCATGAGCCCCGATTACGCCGGCGCCGACGTCGTTCTGGTCAATACCTGCGGCTTTCTCGACAGCGCGAAGGAAGAGAGTCTGGCCGCGATCGGCGAGGCGATTGCCGAGAACGGTCGCGTGATCGTCACCGGCTGCAGGGGTGAAGAAGCTGAGGCCATCCGCGCGGCGCACCCGCGCGTACTGGCAGTGACCGGCGCGCATCAATATGAGGCGGTGGTCGAGGCGGTGCATACCCACGCGCCTCCGGGTCAGGGGCCTTACGTCGACCTGATTCCGCAACCCGCCGCGCTCAAGCAGCGTAGCGGTAGCGCGAACGAATACGTCAAACTCACACCGCGCCACTACAGCTATCTCAAGATTTCGGAGGGCTGCAACCACTCATGCGCCTTTTGCATCATTCCACAATTGCGCGGAAAGCTGGCCAGCCGCCGCATCGACGCGGTGCTGCGCGAGGCGGAAAAGCTGGTCGCGGGGGGCACGAAGGAGCTGCTGGTCATCAGCCAGGACACCAGCGCCTATGGGGTCGACACCAGGCATGAAGCGCGCACTTGGCAGGGTCACGAGGTCCGCGCGCACATGACCGATCTCGCGCGCGAGCTGGGGCAATTGCGCACGCAAGAAGGCGAGACCCCGTGGGTGCGGCTGCACTACGTCTACCCCTATCCGCACGTCGACGCGGTCATCCCGCTGATGGCCGAAGGACTGCTGACGCCCTACCTCGATATCCCCTTCCAGCATGCCGCGCCCGCTGTTCTCAAACGCATGCGGCGCCCCGCCAACGAGGCAAAGGTGCTGGAGCGACTGAAGAGCTGGCGCGAAATCTGCCCGGAAATTGCCGTCCGATCGAGCTTCGTTGTCGGCTTTCCCGGGGAGACAGACGAGGATTTTGCCTATCTGCTCGACTGGCTCGAAGAAGCGCAGCTCGATCGCGTGGGCGCGTTCCGCTTCGAACCCGTTAAGGGCGCGGCGGCCAATGTGCTGCCCGACCCGGTGCCCGAGCAGGTCAAGGAAGACCGCTACGCCCGGCTTATGGAAGTCACCGAACGGATCAGCGCCGCAAAGCTTTCCGCCAAGATCGGCCGGACCATTCCGGTGATAGTGGACGAAATCGGCGTGCCGGACGAAGATGGCGATATTGGCGCAACCGCTCGCGGCCAGGCCGATGCTCCGGAGATCGACGGACAGGTCTTCCTGCGGAATGTGGGTTCCAGTCTCCGCACGGGAGACTTCTTGAACGTGGTGATCGAAGACGCCGACGCACACGATCTTTACGGCGTTCCGGCCTGAAATTCTCCGCCTGAACTGGGGTGGATGGACAGCAAAGGGGCGACTTCCACGAAGGAAGCCGCCCCGGGCCGGTATCCGGGTTCAGGAGAAGATCACTGTTCCCGGTCGCTTTCGGGTGACGGGCGTTCGCCCTCGGAGCCCGAGGACACGCTTCCGCTGCCCGATCCCGCGATCAACGCAGAGCCGCTGGCGGTGAGATTGCCCGCAGGGATGGCCTGGCGGGCGCTGCCCGACTGCACCACCACCTGCTGCACCTGCCCGCGCGAATCGGCAACGACTTCGCGGACCTTGCCCAGCGGCGCGCCCGAAGGAGTGAACACGGGCATTCCGGGGGCGATAGCGAAAGCGCCCTCGCCCGCAGCGGCGCCGCTGCCGGCGGCAGCGAGCATCGACTGGCCAAGGCCACCTGTCGCGCTTCCTGAGCCGCTGCCATTACCGCTGCCCGAACCCGTCACGGTCGCGGGAGGGCCGCCAGCCATGCCCTGCGCGCCACCCGCGGCGTTCCCGGCGAGGCCCTGGGCGCTACTTGCAGCGCCGCGAACCTGCGCGGCGCCTTGACCGGCAAGGGCCCCCACAGCATCGGTGCCGATCAGCTGAGCGCCGGCATTGCCCGATCCAGAGGCGCTTCCGGCGCCATCGGCCTGGGCGCCGACCGGGCCGATCGGATTGCTCAGCAATTGGGCCGTGCTGGCAGCGGCGTCGCCGTCAATTTCGCGCGAAAGGTCGACACTGCCGGAGCGGGCATCCGCCCTCTGGCTGCCGCGAGTGGAGGCGCTGCCGCGAGCCGAGCCGCGCGTCGCGCTGTCGATCGTTGTAGTGGTGGTACGGATGGTGCTGTTGATCGTGCCCGAAAGCGTTCCGGTCACGCCGCCACCGCCGCCTAGCAGTTGCGACTGCGCCGGAACGGCGGCCAGCGCGAGCGTGGAAATGGCCAAGCAGAATTGCGTTTTCATGGGTCTATCCTCTTCTTTGCAAGAGCGAGGTATCGCCCGCTCGAAAGGACAACGAATGCGCCGCGCGGATTAATTCATGGCTGCGGCGTTTTTCTCAGTCGCGCACACAATTGGCGCATAACAGCCCGCGCCCGTAAACTTCGTCGGCGCCTTTCCTGCCAAGGTCCTCGGCTTCTGAATCCAGCGCGCTCCGCCAGTTCGCGCCGTGCGCCAGCGCATGCGCGGCGCGCGCCGCCACCAGCGGGGCGGCAAAGGATGTGCCGCGCAGTTTGACTGCCTTGCCCTTGGCATTGAGCCCGCGAATGTCCGCTCCCGGCGCGGCATAGTCCAGATGCAGCGCGCGTCCCGCCTCGATTAGCGCGCGCTTGCGCCTGTCGACTGCGGTCACCGCAACCACGCCGCTATAGGACGCGGGATAGGCGGGAGGGGCGGCAGGTCCATCATTCCCGACCGCGGCCACCACCACCACACCCTTCCCGCGCGCCGCGCCAATGGCCCGTTCGAGCACCGGGTTGCGCGGACCGACGAGGCTGATGGTGACCACCCGGCTGCCCTGGCCCGCCAGCCATCCCAGCCCCTTGGCTATCGCCAACGCGTTGCCGCCCGCCGGATCGGTGCCGTAGACATCGGCCACGTGGATCGTGCGCACGCCGGCCTGTTGCAGCAGCGAAGCGACCGCGCTGCCGTGGTTGCTGGGATAGGGTGCCCCCTTGGCGAAACCCTTGCGCGAAGCCACCGCGACGCTCTCGCCCGGCGCGCCGTCGATCATCCCGACCGGAACGCGGGCGGGCGAAATGCTAGCTTGCGCCGCAACGGCCAGGTGGGCACCACCGGAAGTACCCGAGGTGAAATGCAGGTGATCGGGGGTGATCGTCGCGTCCGGCATAAGCATCGCCAGCGTGGCCTCCGCCTCGGCCAGTGTCATCCCCTGCGGAACCGCGAGCCGCGTCACCGTCAATCCCAGCTCGCCGAGCTCCTCGTTGGCGAGAATCGCGAACCCGGCCGAACCAAGGCGCCGCATCGCTGCGGCATCTGCATCCATCACCAGCAGTTCACCGCGCCTTGCCGGATCGCCGCGCGCGTCGAACTCGATTGTTTCGCGGTTCTTACGTACCAGCCGGTCGATCGTCTCTATCCGGTCTCGCGCCAGCCGATCGGCCGCGCGCAGGGCATCGCGCGACAGCGGAGCCACCGCTCCCGTTACATCGCGCAGCACGCCCGCGGTGGGCGGCAGCTGCACCTGCGGCAGGCTAAGCTGCGCCAGCGCGGGCGCGGCCAGAGCAGCCAGGACGGGAAGCAGGAAAAATCGCAAGCGCATGTGGCATCTGTTCCATAATCGCGATTAAGTAGGGATTAAACGGCTCTTCGCGCGCGTTTAATCCATGGAAGGCAAAGACGCTGAGTACATCGTTCGAGCAGGAAATGCTGGATTTGCTGCCCCGGCTGCGACGTTTCGCAATCGGGCTGGCGGGCCATCCTGCCGATGGTGACGATCTTTGTCAGGTCACTATCGAGCGCGCGCTCGCCAACCGCGGCAAGTGGCAGGCCGGCACGCGCCTCGACAGCTGGATGTATCGTATCATGCGCAACGCCTGGATCGACGAGACTCGCGCTCGCTCCCGCCGCAGCCAGACGTTCGTCGCCGAAGAGGCAGGCGCACAGGAAGGCAGCGTGGGCGCGCAAGAGGCGCAGGTGGAACTGGGCAACATCGACCGCGCGATGCAGCGCCTGCCCGCCGATCAACGCGAGGCGGTGCTGCTGGTGATGGTAGAAGGCTATTCCTATCGTGAAGCGGCCAAAATCATCGATTGCCCGGTTGGCACGATGAATTCGCGGCTGGTGCGCGGGCGCGATGCGCTGATGCAGATGCTGGGAGACGCGGCATGACGATTACTCGCGAGGAGCTGGCGGCCTATGCCGACGGCGAACTCGATACGGCTCGCGCGGAGGAGATCGCCGCGGCGGTCGAGAGCGAACCCGAACTCGCTCGCGAGGTGGCGGCGCATCGTGCCTTGAAAGCGCAGCTGACAGCGCACTTCGCGCCGATCGCGGAGGAGCAGGTGCCCGAACGGCTGATGGCGCTGCTCACGCCCCGACCGGCAGAGGTGGTCGATTTCACCGCCGCGCGCGACAAAGCCGAAGCCCGACGCAGGCTGCCGCGCTGGAGCTATTTCGCGGCGCCCGCGCTCGCCGCCTCGCTGGCGCTCGCGCTCTTCCTCCCGCGCGGGGGAGACGATGACAATGGCACGGTCGGCCCGCAACTGACGCAGGCGCTCGACACGCAACTCGTCGCCGAGCAGGCCTCGAGTGCCGAGCCGCGCATCCTGCTGTCCTTCCGCGATCGTGCGGGCGATTACTGCCGCGCATTTGCAGGGGAAGCGCGTAGCGGAATTGCCTGTAAGCAGGACGGAGGATGGCAGCTGCGAATGCTGGATACAGGCACAGGCGCGAGCGTTACCGAATACCGCCAGGCCGGC
>JBBSMH010000022.1:0-12945 GCA_038233275.1 Sphingomonadales bacterium
CGACAGCGACCTTCCTTTTCTGCAGGAAAGGCCCGGCCAGATCGCCTGCCCTGTCGAGCACTGCGGGCCCGGCGTGAACCTCATACGACCGGCCGCCCAGCTCCACGGTAATCACAGCCATGCGTCGATAGCCTCGAGTATCCGATTGACCGTCCGGTTGTGTGGTCCATTGTCCGTCCGCACGCGGATCGGAGCGTGCGAATAGGCGGGGCTGCGCTCCTGGTGCAGGGTTGTCAGGATAGTGTGGGGGTCGCCCTGTTCAAGCAGGGGGCGGGTGTTGCGTCTAGCGGTACGTTCGACCAGCGTATCGATGTCGCAGTCGAGCCAGACCGCCAAACCCTTCTCCAAGATCAGCTCGCGCGTTTGCCGGTTGACGAAAGCGCCGCCACCGGTGGCTATCACGCCATGCCTTTCCTCCATCAGCCGGGCGATAACTCTTCGCTCGCCCTCACGGAAATAGGCTTCGCCGAACGCTTCAAATATTTCGCCTACGGTGCGCTGCGCCGCGCGCTCGATTTCCTCGTCCGCGTCGATGAACCCCGCGCCCAGAATATTCGCCAGGCGCCGGCCAACGGTGGTCTTGCCCGCACCCATCAAGCCAACCAGCACGACCGGGCGGTCGAGCCGTTGGCGGATCGATGCGATATCGGTGTCGCGCAATTGATGCGTCTCGGTCATTGAAGCCGCGCCTATAGATGGGCTAGTGGGCACGCAAGTTTGCGCAACGAAGTTGGATGGCCGACGTGGCATTGAAGGGACGGAAGATGGCTATCATGCTCACGGCGGCGTTCCTCGCGATGATGGTCGCCGCCTGGTTCGATGGGGGGGAAGAGCCGATCCGCCCGATCGAGCAGCGGGTCGATCTTCCGGAGAACACTCGATGAAACGGCTTGCGCTTGCAGGCGGGGTCGCGGCGCTTGCATTGACCTCGAGCCTGGTGTTCGCCCAGGGGAAGCCCGAAGACCTTCTGCCCCCGGGGTTCGACGATCCCGCTCCCTCGCCGTCCGCGTCTCCGTCTGCGCGCCCCACAGCCACAACGGCGCCCAGCCCGCAGGGGCCGACCCCGTCCACAAGTCGTGGTGAAATCGTCCAACCTATCCCCACGGCGCCGGCGCCTTCCGCCGCTCCGCCGACGGACCTGGGACGGCTGCCGACGCTCGACGAGCTAGAGAACATGTCGACCGAGGAACTCGACGAGCTTCTCGGGCTGAGGCCGCGCTATGACATGCCGCCGGGGGCCAGGCGCTCGCTGGCGCGCGTGGGAGTGATCTCGGCGCAGGAAGGCGGCTTTCCGGGCGCTTCTCTCGCTCGCCAACCCGCCGCTCTCGTTCGGGCCGCCCTTGCGGGGACCAAGGGGCCATTGGTTTCCAGGTGGGGCCATATTCTGCTGCGCCGTGCGCTGGCCAGCCGGATGGCGGCTCCCGAAGGAATGAACCCGGTCGAATTCGCGGCATTGCGCGCGGGTGTCCTCAACCGGATGGGCGAACACGCTGTGGCGCGGGCGCTGGTGCAGGATGTCGACACCGGCAATTTCGACAACGCGCTGCTCGACCAGGCGATCGCAGCGTATCTCGGCACCGCCGACATTGTCGGCGCCTGTCCGGCGGTGCGTGTGGCCGAGGTCGATCGGGAAGATCCCGAATGGCGCATGCTGGGCGGTATCTGTAGCTCCTACGCGGGGGAGGAAACGCGCGGGGCCAATGACTTGCGGCGCGTGTTGAACAGTGGCTCGACGCAGCGCATCGATGCACTGCTGGCGCAGCGCTATGCGGGAGCGGCCGGGCAGGGGCGGCGCGCGGTTACAATCGAATGGGACGAAGTCGAGGAACTGACACCTTGGCGGTTCGCGCTGGCCAATGCGGTGGGAGAACCCATCCCCGATGCCCTTCTTGCCGGTTCAGCGCCCTACTACCGCCGTATCGCAGCAACGGCTCCGATGCTGTCCTTGCTGCAACGTGCCCAAAATGCCGACCTCGCGGCCAGCGTGGGGATTTTGTCGTCTTCGGCCATGGTCGATATTTACAGCATGATTGTGGCGGCGGGCGAAGCCGAGGGGGCGCCCGCTGCCACGGCGACCCGTTTGCGAGAGGCATATGTCGGAAGCGATCCCGCGAACCGCCTCGCGGCAATCAAGGATATCTGGGGTGCGGATACAGCGAGCGACTACGGCAGGTTGGTGCTGACCGCCTACGCCGCGGCGCGCATGCCTGCGGATGACGAATTCGCCGAGGATGCCGCGTCACTTATCGCCTCCATGCTGGCAGCCGGCCTCGATCGCGATGCTTTGCGTTGGGGGCCGGTGGTTTCCGCCGGCAGCCAAGCCTGGGCGCTGCTGGTGCTGGCGCAGCCCGACCGCAATCAGCCTGTAAGCGATAGGCAAATGGCGAACTTTCTTGGAAATGATGATTCGGAAGGGAGCGCCAAGTCCAAGATGCTGCTGGCGGGTCTTGCCGGGCTGGGCCGTATCGAGTCTGGAGAGATAGCCGAATATGGCCAGCGGCTCGAGGTCGACCTGGATCGCCAGAACCGATGGACAGGGGCGATTACGCGTGCCGCCGAGGCTCAGAACCCGGCGCTCGTCGCATTGCTGGCCGGCCTGGGAATGCAGGGAAGCAGCTGGGATCGCATGACCGCGCTGCACCTTTTCCACATCGTGCGCGCGCTCGACCGCGTCGGACTGTCTGCCGAGGCGCGGATGATCGCGGCAGAGGCGGTCGCGCGGGCCTGAGCCTTGGCGCGAATGATCGACAGCTTTCTCGCCATGCTCGCAGCCGAACGCGGGGCAGCGAAAAACACGATCGACGCCTACCGCCGCGACCTGAAGCAGGCGCAAGAGATGATCGGAGACCTCGCCGCTGCGTCGCGTGAGGATATTGCACGATTGGGGCGGGGATGGTCCGATCTTGCGCCCTCATCGGTTGCGCGCAAATCCTCGGCTCTGCGGCAATTCTACGGCTTCCTGATGGACGAGAAGCTGCGCGAGGACGATCCCACAGGTGCGCTTCCCCGTCCCGCCATTCGCCGCCCGCTGCCCAAAATCCTGTCGCACGCTCAGGTCGAGCGGCTGTTTGAGCAGGCCGAGGAAGAAGCGCGGTCGGGCCGGCCGGCGGCGGTGCGGCTCCTGGCGCTGCTCGAACTGCTCTACGGATCAGGCCTGCGAGCGAGCGAACTGGTCTCGCTTCCGTTCTCTGCCGTCCCGCGCGATGCGCCCTTCCTCACTGTCGTCGGCAAGGGTGGGCAGGCCCGCATGGTACCGGTCAGCGGGCGCGCCAAACACGCGCTGGCCCAGTGGATCGCAATTCGTGACCCAGGCTCGAAATATCTTTTCCCTTCGCGCAAGAAGCATCTGACGCGTATCCGACTATACCAGCTGCTTAAGGAACTGGCCGTACGCGCAGATCTCCCGCCCGAAAAGCTCAGCCCTCATGTCTTGCGCCATGCCTTTGCGACACATTTGCTGGAAGGCGGGGTGGACCTGCGCGCATTGCAGACCCTGCTAGGCCACGCCGATATCTCGACCACCCAGATTTACACCCATGTGGACGCCGCGCGCCTCGTGAAGCTGGTAAATGAACGTCACCCCCTGGGGGGCGCAGCGCTTGCACGCCCTGGCAACAAGGACTAGCTGCGGGGCGATGATTTCCTACCTCGAGTTCGAAAAGCCGGTCGCCAAACTGGAAGCGCGGATCGCCGAATTGCGCGAATCCGCCGAAGGCGACGAAGTCGACATTGCCAGCGAGCTCCAGCGGCTCGAGCTTAAGAACTCCGAACTGCTCGCCAGCACCTATGCTGCGCTTAGCCCCTGGCAGAAGACGCAGGTTGCCCGGCATCCTTCGCGGCCGCATTTTCGCGATTACGTCGAACATGCGTTCGAGGAATTCGTGCCGCTGGGAGGCGATCGCAATTTCGGCGACGACCAGGCCATCCTGGGCGGTTTCGCCAAGCTCGACGGGCGCAAGATCATGCTGATCGGGCACGAGAAGGGCAACGACACCGCGAGCCGGATCAAACACAATTTCGGCATGGGCAAGCCAGAGGGTTACCGCAAGGCTATCCGCCTGATGGAACTGGCGGGTCGGTTCGGCCTGCCGGTCGTCACGCTGGTCGACACCTCGGGAGCTTTTCCGGGGATCGAGGCCGAAGAGCGCGGCCAGGCCGAAGCAATCGCCCGCGCGACCGAGGCCTGTCTGGCGCTCCCGGTGCCGATGGTTGCGGCGATCGTGGGCGAGGGCGGTTCGGGCGGGGCAGTGGCCCTGGCGAGCGCCGAGCGTGTGCTCATGCTAGAACATGCCGTCTATTCGGTCATTTCGCCCGAGGGTTGTGCATCCATCCTGTGGCGGACGGCGGAAAAGGCGCCTGACGCCGCCGAAGCAATGAAAGTCACTGCTCAGGATCTCGAAGGTCTCGGCGTGATCGACCGGATCGTGTCCGAGCCTGTGGGGGGCGCTCACCGAGACGCAAGGGGTGCGGCGGAGGCGCTGGGAAGCGCACTGGCCGAAGAGCTGGACATGCTGCACAACAAGCCCGCCGCCCAACTGCGCCAGACGCGCGAGGAACGGTTTCTCCGGCTGGCGAGCTAAGACCCTCGGCTCTTCGCGGGAACAACCCGCCGAGCTTGCTGTTCTCATCCCATAGTCAAAATCGCCCGCTTGGTGGGAAGCCGGGCCTTGCCCTCTTGGGAGAGTAACAATGTTCCGAACACGCATCCTGGCCGTCACGACCACTGCAGCCGCATCGCTTACCCTTGCCGGTTGCGCAGCGATGGGCGGAGGCAACATCGCTAGCCCGTCTGCCCCGATCAGCCAGAGTGAAGCGCAGATGGGGGCCGAAGCGCATCCGCAATTGCTCGCGGAATTCGGCGGTGCGATGACGGGCAGCTACGCGCAATATGTCGAACAGGTCGGCAAGAACATTGCGGTACAGTCCGGCCTCGGCGACGCTCGCAACGACTTCACCGTCTCGCTGGTCAACAGCTCGGTGAACAACGCATTCGCCATTCCTGGCGGCTATATCTACACGACCCGCCAGCTGGTGACTCTGATGGACAACGAGGCGGAATTGGCCGCGGTCTTGGGTCACGAGGTGTCTCACGTGGCGGCACGCCATTCGCAGAGGCGCCAGGCTGCCTCGCAGCGCAACACGTTGCTCGGCGCAGCGGGTGCGATACTATCGGGTATTCTGCTGGGCAATAGCGGGATCGGCGATACGCTGAGCCGCGGGTTTCTGCAGGGCTCGCAGATCCTGACTCTCAAGTTCTCGCGCAGCCAGGAACTGGAAGCCGACGAGCTTGGGATTCAGTATCTCTCGCGTGCCGGGTATGACCCCATGGCAATGTCGACAGTGCTGTCGAGCCTGGCGGCGCAGAATTCGCTCGATGCGCAATTGCAGGGGAGGGACGATGCGCGCCTGCCCGAATGGGCCTCCACCCACCCCGATCCCGCCGGCCGAGTACGGGTTGCATTGACCAAGGCCCAGGGCATGCCCGGCAATGTGACCAATCGCGATACCTTCCTGTCGCAGATTGACGGCCTGACCTACGGCGACGATCCGGCGCAGGGCATCGTCGAGGGGCGCCAATTCATCCACCCCGAGCTGCGCCTCGCTTTCACCGCCCCCAGCGGTTTTTACATGGTCAACGGCACCCGCGCGGTCAGCATCAACGGCCAGAGCGGCCAAGCTCAGCTCACGACTGCCCAGTACAATGGCAATCTGGAAAGCTATGTGGCGAATGTCTTCGCTCAACTGGGCGGGCAGCAGCAGCAGTTGCGTCCATCGAGCATCCAGCGGACGACCGTCAATGGCATTCCCGCCGCCTACGGGACGGCGCGCGTGAATGCGAGCCAGGGTCAGGTCGACCTGGTCGTTTTCGCCTATGAGTTCGGCAACAACCAGGCGTTCCACTTCCAGTCGATCACCCCCGCGGGCCGATCTGGCACCTTCAATCAGATGTATCAGTCGATGCGGCGGATCAGCACGCAGGAAGCGGCGAATGTCGTCCCGCGAGTGTTGGACGTGGTGACGGTGCAGCGCGGAGATACGGTGCAATCGCTCGCCCGCCGGATGGCTTATACGGACGGGCAGGAAGCGCGCTTCCGGGTGCTGAACAGCCTGGCCAGCGGCGAAGGCGTCACGCCCGGCCAGAAGGTCAAGATCGTCGTGCGGGGGCGCTGACGTTCCTGACCTTCGCGGAGGGTTGGACAGAAAAAAAGGGCGGCGGGATCGCTCCCGCCGCCCTCATTGCTCTAGGTGAAGAGCTGTCTGTTACGCAGCCGGGGCCGCGTTGGCAGTCGTCAGCTCGTCCGAAACCGTTTGGAAGGTGGTGGAGAGTTCGCCGCCGAGGCTCCGCATCGCGGTGATCGCGGCAACCGCGATAAGCGCAGCGATGAGGCCGTATTCGATGGCGGTGGCGCCCTGCTCGTCACGAGCCAGTCTGTTGAAGAATTTCATCGGTAGTCTCCTGGTTCAGTCTTCGGTACCCGACCTGCCCGTAAAATAGCTTGGAGCAGGCAATGCGATTATCCGGCGTAAAAGTTTACAATTCGTAATCGCTTCTTGGCCGGATTACTCAGCTCCCCATTGCAGTCGTCGTCGTGTCGGCGGTTTTGTTCCACAAACCGATCAGATTCGTTCCGAACGCTTGCACACTGCCGATCATGGCTAGAAAAACGAGGGCCAGAATCAGTCCATATTCGACAGCCGTGGCGCCCGCGTTGTCGCGTCCCAGCCCTGCAAGCCGTTTGAACATCGTGTTTGTCCCGTCTGTCGTCATGTGAACTGACAGATGACCGATTACGCCTGAGCGGGTTAAGGAAGTGTTGAGAGGAGTGCGAGTTCTGGAAAATATCCCGACATTCACACTGGTGGTCGCCCTGGCCTTGCGGGACGAAAACGCGCGCTGGCTGATGCACAAGCGGCCCGAGGGGAAGGCGCATGCGGGATTATGGGAGTTCCCCGGAGGGAAGGTCGAAGCAAACGAAAGTCCTGAAAACGCGTTGGTTCGAGAGATTCGCGAGGAGCTCGGCATCGAACTCGATCCGGTCCGGCTTCGGCCGGCAGGCTTTGCACAATCGGCCAGCATTGGCGGCGCGACCCAGATTGTCATCCTGCTTTACAGTTGCGAAAATTGGGAGGGCGCGCCACGATCGCTGGAAGGCGGCGAAATCGCCTGGTTCGAAGCCGGCGAGATGGCTCTGCTCGAGCGGCCGCCGCTCGACATTGCGCTTTGCCGCAGCCTGTTAATAGCTTCGCGGGTTGCGGGGGAAATGGGGGATTGCCAATCCGGGTAGGCCTTCCTATGTGGCGCCCTCTCATGCGCGCCCGTAGCTCAGCTGGATAGAGTACCCGGCTACGAACCGGGCGGTCGGAGGTTCGAATCCTTCCGGGCGCGCCACAAAAGCCCATCCTCCGGTGAGGGTGGGCTTTTGTGGTTCTGTAGCCGGCTAGCTTACCCTGCCTCGTCCTCGAGCCGGTGCATGTCGTCGTCGGAAAAACCGAAGTGATGCCCCGCCTCGTGAATCACGACATGCCGGACAAGTTCGCGCAGGCCCACGCCGGTTTCCGCCATCTCGGCCAGCAGAGGTTGGCGAAACAGCCAGATGCGAGGGGGCTCATCGCCAGATTGCCAAATCGATCTGTCGGGTAGCGGGATGCCTTCATAAAGGCCGCTGAGCTGCCATTTCTCGGACAAATCGACCGAGGCCAGCTGATCCGGTGTGGCGAATTCCTCCACCCGCATCACCACCCGGCCCATCTCCCTTGTGAATTCTTCCGGGAGCGAGGCGAGAACTTCCTCCGCAATACGCTGCATCGTATTGCTGTCCGGCCCGGCCAGTTTTTCATCCATTCGTCCGATATGGGTAGCTCGTTCTACGGCGCAAGCAGTCATAGGTAGCATGGCGTTTGCCTGTTGGGCCCGCGGGTGGCATGGGACCCCCGTGAAATTGCCTGACGACAGTGAAGCGACATGCGTTTGATCGGAAGAGCGAACGACAAGGCCGGGCCGCCGGATCCCACACGGGTCTCACGGCTTGATCCTTCGGTCGAGCCCGGCGTGTGGCGATACGAGAAAGCCTCGCGCGCTACCGTCGTCATCGATGGCGCGGATTATTTCTCGGTCATCCAATCCGTGATGCTGCAGGCGAAACACCGGATCCTGCTGATCGGGTGGGATTTCGATACGCGAATCCATCTGAGCAAGGGTCGTCGCTGGTTCGAGCGGGGCTTCAAGAAGGAGTGCCCATCGCGCCTCGGCAGCTTCATTGCCTGGCTGGCGCGCCACCGGCCGACGATGGAGATTCGCATTCTCAAATGGAGTTTCGGCGCTTTCAAGTTTCCCATGCGGGGAGCCATGTGGTGGGACCTGTTGCGCTGGGCGCGGCATAGGCGGATCGACTTCAAGTTCGACAGCGCGCATCCGATGGGCTGCTCGCATCACCAGAAAATTGTGGTGATCGATGCCAATCTAGCTGTTTGCGGGGGGATCGACCTGACTTCGGGCCGCTGGGACACGCGCGAACACCGGCGCAGGGAAGAAAAGCGGCAGGGAAGCGATCATGACGGACACGGCCCTTGGCACGACGCCACGATGCTGATGGAAGGCCCGATCGCCGAAGCCTTGAGCGAACTGGGTCGCGACCGCTGGATCAGGGCCGGCGGCAAGCCGCTGCTGCCGATCAAGCCGCGCGAGGATTCGATTTGGCCCGAAAAGCTCACGGCCCAATTCACCGACGTTGAAATCGGAATCGCGCGGACGCGCGCGGCCTATCGCGACTGGGAAAGTGTCGACGAAATAGAGACACTGTTCCTCGATCATATCGCCCGCGCCAGGCGCTTCATCTATGCCGAAAGCCAATACTTCGCCTCACGAACCATTGCCGAAGCGATCGCCAAACGGATGCAGGAGGACGATCCCCCGGAAATCGTGATTGTTCATCCGGCGAATGCCGACGGCTGGCTGGAGCAGCAAGCAATGGACCATGCGCGCGCGCAGCTGGTCCGTTCCATCGAGGAGGCGGACAGGGGTGGGCGATTCTCGATCTGGTCGCCCTACCGCGAGGACGTCCCGATCTACGTCCATGCCAAGATCATGATCGTCGACGACGAAATCCTCCGGATCGGCTCGGCGAACCTTAACAATCGCTCGTTAGGACTGGACACCGAATGCGATGTCTTCATCGATTCCACTCGAGCGGGCAATGCGGGGGCGGCCGAGGCAATCCGCGGGCTGAGGGTCTCGCTGTTGGCGGAGCATTGCGGCGTGGAGGAGAGCGAGATGTCCGCTCTGCTGGAGCGCCACGCAGGAATGGCCGCGGCTATCGACCACACGATGAAGGACCCCACCCGCAGGCTGAAGCGGTATCACCCGCCGGAGCTCGACGGATTGGACAAAACGCTCGCGGAATCACAATTGCTAGATCCCGAGGACTCGGAGGATTTGTTCGAGCCGTTTGCCAAGGGCGGGCTTTTCCGTAAGGGCAGCAGGCTGGCAAGATTGAAAGATAAGTTCGGGAGATCACGCAAATGAGCAGCCTGGTCGGCCCCGACGAAGACGATCCGCGCAGTAAGCCGCCCGTACCGGACGAGGTTCAGGACGCCGTCCGTACGCTAATTCGCTGGGCGGGGGACGATCCGGCTCGCGAAGGGCTGCTCGACACGCCTGCTCGGGTTGCGCGAGCATGGAAGGAATATTGCCTCGGTTACGAGGAGGACCCGGCAGTTCATCTGAGCCGCGTGTTCGAAGAGGTCGGCGGGTACAACGAGATCGTCCTGCTCAAGGACATTCCGTTCCAGTCGCATTGCGAGCACCATATGGCGCCGATCATCGGCAAGGCGGCGATCGCTTACTTGCCCTCCGACAGGGTGGTGGGCATCTCCAAGCTCGCGCGCGTGCTCCACGGCTTTGCGCGCAGGCTCCAGGTGCAGGAACGGCTGACTGCGGAGGTGGCGGACTGCATCTGGGAGCATCTCGAACCGCAAGGCGTGGCGGTCGTGATAGAGGCCGCACACAGCTGCATGACCGCCAGGGGAGTGCGGACCCCCGGGGTCGCGATGATTACCAGCCGCATGATGGGCACTTTCCTGGATGACCCGCGGAGCCGCGAGGAAGTGCTCAAATTGATGGGGTACGGATAATCAGTCGCCGATCAGGCGCTCGATAAACCCGCGGCGCTTCCTCCGCGGCGGGGTTGCGCCCGCGAGCTGGAATAGATTGTGGCCCAGCTGAACGGCCTGCTCGCGGCTTAGGAAATAGCGGAATTCGTGGATATCGCTCGCCCGGCCGGGGACTTTCTGAGAGCTTTGCAGCTTCAAGGAGATACGATCTCCGGCCGGATCGCTCAACCAGCCGAGCAGCACTCCGTAATCCCGATCGGGATCGTAACTCGGGCGCGAGGCGTCGTCAGAAGCCATGGGAGGAGCCTGCCGGATTGCCCAGGGTTTTTGCAAGACGGTGGATTTGCTTGTCCGCAGAAATAGCGGTTGCGGCCGGAAAAGACCCGACCGCAGCGCCTGGACATGGTTACATCTGGCCGAGCATATGCTCCGCGCTGGAGACCTTGAAATCTCCGGGTTCTTCGACGTTCAATTGCTCGACAACACCGTCGTTCACCACCATCGAATAGCGCTGGCCGCGCTTGCCCATTCCGAACCCAGATCCGTCCATGGTGAGACCGACAGCCTCGGCGAATTCGCCATTGCCGTCCGCCAGCATGGTGATGTCCCCGCTGCCCGCGGCATCGTTCCATGCGCCCATGACGAAGGCATCGTTGACCGCTGTGGCGACGATTTCGTCCACGCCCTTGGCCCTCAACTCGCCCGCTTTCTCGACGAAGCTCGGCAGGTGCTTGGCGGAACAGGTCGGGGTGAACGCGCCCGGCACCGAGAACAGCGCGACTTTCTTGCCGGCAAAATACTCGCCCGATTGTACTTTTTCCGGGCCGCCCTCGGTTGCCTGCACCAGTGTCACGTCGGGCAGTTTGTCGCCCACCGAAATCGCCATGCCAAATCTCCGTTTCTGTCCCGTCCGCCCCCGACTTAGTGCAATGCAGCGATCCTTCAACCATCTTCGCCCCACGCAGCGCAATCTCGTGGAACCTCGCGCAATCCATGCCGCCTACCCGGCCGAGCCAAGCATGTTGCCCTTGGCCACGCGAGGGGTTAGGGGCGGCGCGACCTTTGCGGGGCTGCCGTATTCTCTGCGTCCCGCCCCGTTTTCAGAACCCAGCATGAAGGCCTCTCAGTGACCCAATTCACCGACTATGTCGTCAAGGATATCGCGCTCGCCGACTATGGCCGCGAGGAAATCCGCATCGCCGAAACCGAAATGCCCGGTCTGATGGCGACGCGCGAGGAATATGGCGAGGCGCAGCCCCTAAAGGGCGCCCGGATTGTCGGCTCGCTCCACATGACGATCCAGACTGCCGTGCTGATCGAGACACTGATTGCACTTGGTGCCGAAGTGCGTTGGGCGACTTGCAACATCTACTCCACTCAGGACCATGCCGCTGCCGCGATCGCGGCGCAGGACATTCCCGTGTTCGCGATCAAGGGCGAGAGCCTGGCCGATTATTGGAATTACGTCGGTCGCATCTTCGACTGGTCGACCGACGACGATCAGGATCGCACCGCCAATCTGATCCTCGACGATGGCGGTGATGCCACCATGTTCGCGCTGTGGGGCGCGCGAGTGGAGGCCGGCGAGGAACTGCCGGAACCCAACAACGCGGAAGAGATCGAGTTTCAGCGCGCCCTGAAGGATTTCCTCAAGCGCAAACCGGGTTACCTCTCCCGCAGCGTGAAGGCGATCAAGGGGGTCTCGGAGGAGACCACGACCGGCGTCCACCGGCTCTACCACCTCGCCAAGCAGGGCAAGCTCCCGTTCCCGGCCATCAATGTGAACGACAGCGTCACCAAATCGAAGTTCGACAACCTCTACGGCTGCCGCGAATCGCTGGTCGATGCGATTCGCCGCGCGACCGATGTGATGCTGAGCGGCAAGGTCGCTTGTGTCGCGGGCTACGGGGACGTCGGGAAGGGCTCCGCTCAGTCGCTCCGCAACGGTGGAGCGCGCGTGCTGGTCACCGAAATCGACCCGATCTGCGCGCTGCAGGCGGCGATGGAGGGCTATGAGGTCGTCACGATGGAGGAAGCGGTGAAGCGCGCCGACATCTTCGTCACCACGACGGGTAATGAGGACGTCATCACAGCCGAGCACATGAAGGCGATGAAGCCGATGAGCATCGTGTGCAACATCGGCCACTTCGACAGCGAGATCCAGATTTCCGCGCTCGACAATTACGAATGGACCGAACTCAAGCCGGGCACGGACCTGGTAAAGTTCCCCGATGGCAAGGAAATCATCGTTCTGGCCAAGGGACGTCTCGTCAATCTCGCTTGCGCCACTGGTCATCCCAGCTTCGTGATGAGCTGTTCCTTCACCAATCAGGTGCTGGCGCAGATCGAGCTGTGGAAGAACGACGATGCTTACGAGAACGACGTCTATGTCCTGCCCAAGAAGCTCGACGAGAAGGTCGCCGCGCTCCACCTCGACAAGCTCGGCGTGAAGTTGACCAAATTGAGCGAGGAACAGGCCGAATATATCGGCGTGCCGGTGGAAGGGCCGTTCAAGCCGGAACACTACCGCTACTGACCCGAAAGGGCGCAGAAATGCGCCGCACGGGGCATTGCATCATCGCTGGCAGGCGCATAGCTGACGGGCGATGGAGATTTCGGCCCCTTTGCTTGCTTTGATCGGCCTGCTGCTGGCCGGGTGGACCGTGGCTGCGGGCTACATCATGATTCGCTCGAGCGAGCGCGCGCAGAACGCCGATGCCACTCGCAGATCGGCGCGAAGGCTTTCACGCATGGTGGAGGATTCTCCGGCTATTCCCCTGCTCGTGAGGGCTGACGGGCGGCTCGAAGCTCCGGACCGGCTGGCGGGCTGGCTAG
>JBBSMH010000023.1:0-12673 GCA_038233275.1 Sphingomonadales bacterium
GAAGGCGCCGGTGAATTCGGCCAGCACGTCGGGGGTGTCCCGCTCCGGATCGACGCTGACAAAGAGTGGCTGGATGTCGGCGGCCCGCTCCGGTTCGCTTGTCTCGAACCGCTTCAGCCCCGCCATCGCGCGTTGCATATCGGTAGGGCAGGCGTCCGGGCAGAAGGCATAGCCGAAATAGATGGTGCGATACTGCCCGTCGAAGTCGCTCCATCTCACCGGTTGGCCGTCCTCGCCCGTGAGCGTGAACTCGCCCCCGATGGTCGCTCCTTCCAGCGGCGGTCGTTCGTCGGGCGTCGGGGTTCCCTCGCTACATGCAGCCAGGGCGAGCGCGGCGAGCGAGGTTGGAAGCAAGCGAAACATGGCATCGCGGTTCATGGTCTGCTAACCGCCGGCGGGCAAGGGCGAGTCACGCCGAAACTGCGAAAAATAGACGGGGCTGGGAAGTGGTAAAAAAGATATCGGCGAGAGCGGTTCTCGCGGGAGTTCTTCTGGGACTGCTCGCCCCGCTGCCCGCGACCGCACAGCAAATGTCGGAAGGCTACCAATTTCTCAAGGCCGTGCGCGAGCGCGATGGCGATGAAGCGACAGCGAAGCTCAACGAGCCGGGCACCGTCGTGGTCAACGCGCGCGACTTCACCTCGGGTGAAACCGGACTGCACATCGTTACCCAGCGGCGCGATCTCATCTGGGTCAAGTTCCTGCTCCAGCGCGGCGCGAACCCCGACGTTGCCGACAAGAAGGGCGTCACGCCCCTGCAGATCGCCTCGAGTCTGGGCTTCGTGGAGGGAGTCGAGACGCTGGTGAAAGCGGGCGCCAATGTCGATCGCGGCAATTCGGCCGGCGAAACGCCCTTGATGTCGGCGGTCCATCGGCGCGATACCGCCATGGTCCGGCTGTTGCTGGCCAATGGCGCGGACCCCGACCGCAGCGACAATTCCGGGCGGACGGCGCGCGACTATGCATTGCTGATGAACGGCAACGGCCAGATTCTCGAGGAATTCAGGCAGGCCGACGAAAAGCGCAAGGCGGCGCAGGATGGCCGTAGTTACGGCCCCAATTGATGGCGGGCGACGCCGTGGCCGATCCCCGCGAGATGACGCTCGACGAGCTGCGACTGCATCTCGCGCCCTTGATCGCAGATGCCGCGGTGTTCGACGGGTGGAGCGATACCGCTCTTGAAATGGCGGCGGAACAGGTCGGGGTGGACCCGGATGTGGCCAAGCTCGCTTACAAGGGAGGGCCGATGCAGATGGTCTGCGCCTGGATCGAGACGATCGATCGCGCCATGGCCGATGCCCTGCCTGCCGACACCCTCGCAGAAATGAAGATTCGCGAGCGCGTTCGCAGCCTCGTGCAATTCCGGCTCGACGCGGCGGCCGGACGGGAAGAGGCATTGCGCCGGGCGCTGGCGATACTGGCGATGCCGCAGAATGCGCCGCGTGCGTTGAAGACCGGCTGGCGCAGCGCCGACGCCATGTGGCGGCTGGCGGGCGATACGGCGACCGATTACAACCATTACACCAAACGCGCGATCCTCGCCTCGATCTACGGCGCGACATTGGCGGTCTTCGTCGAGGATGAAAGCGAGGACAAGGCCGAGACGCGCGCGTTCCTCGATCGGAGGATCGAAGGTGTGATGAAATTCGAGAAGGCCAAGGCAAAATGGTTCGGGCAAGACCGCGAGCGGTTCAGCGTGACGCGTTTCCTCGGCCGGTTGCGCTATCCGGCGCGCTGATGCGCTATTGATAATCGGTTGCAATAAGCGTGCGTCTCTGGCAGCGCGCGACCTATGACACTGGACGGTCTCCACAGCGGCATTTCGGCGGCGATTATCTCTGTGGCGTGGGATGATCTCGCGCCCGACGAGGCAAAGCGCCTGCGGGCTCTGGGCGTAGATGCCGGCGCCGAGATCCAAGTAACGCATCGTGGCGTCTTCGGCACCCGCGATCCCGTGGCGATCCGGATCGGCGGCATGACCGTCGCCTTGCGCCGCGCCCATGCGCTGGCAATCGAGGTCCAGCCGCAATGAGCCGCGAGGACCCTGTGAAGGCGCGCACGGCCGCGCTGGTCGGCAATCCGAATTCGGGCAAGTCGGCGCTGTTCAACGCGCTCACCGGCGCGCGCCAGAAGATCGCAAACTATCCCGGAGTGACGGTGGAGCGAAAAGCCGGCCGGCTTGCTCTCCCCAACGGAAAATCCGTCGAGCTGATCGACTTGCCGGGTGCCTATTCCTTCGATGCCGCAAGCCCTGACGAAGAAGTGACGCGGCAGGTCGTTCATGGCGAATTCGCGGGCGAGGCCCTGCCCGATGTGGTGGTGTTGGTGATCGACGCGGCCCATCTGGAGCGCCACCTCGTCTTCGCACAGGAAGTGCTCGAACTCGGCCGCCCCACGGTAGTCGCGCTCAACATGGTTGACCTGGCGGAGCGCGACGGGCTGACGCTCGATCCTGAGGCGCTGTCCGAAGCGCTCGGCGTGCCCGTGGTGCCGACCGTGGCGGTGCGCCGCAAGGGTCTGGATGAATTGGCCGGCGCGATCGCGAGGGCCGAGCGCCACGCCGACGAGGAAGCGCCAAGGAAATGGCACCTGACGCTACCCGAACGGCGTCTCGCCGCGCAGCACATGGCGAAGGGTGCGATCCTCTCGAAATCCGCCCGCCACACAATCGAAAGCGGGGTCGACAAGTTTCTGCTCAATCCCTGGATCGGGCCGGTGATCCTGCTCGGACTGCTGTTCGTGATGTTCCAGGCCGTGTTCGCCTGGGCGACGCCGTTTGCCGATGCGCTGGAAGGCGGGGTGGGCGCAATCACGGGCGTGGCGATGAACCTGCTCCCGTCCGGCCTGCCGCGCGATTTCCTCACGGAAGGCGTGCTCGCAGGCGTGGGTGCCGTGGTGGTGTTCTTGCCGCAGATCGTGATCCTGTTTCTCTTCATCCTGGTGATGGAGGCGAGCGGATACATGGCGCGCGCGGCCTTCCTGATGGATCGTCTGATGGCCGGCGTCGGCCTGTCAGGCAAAAGCTTCATTCCGCTGCTTTCCAGCTTCGCCTGCGCCATTCCAGGCATCATGGCCACACGCAGTATTTCCGACCACCGCGACCGGTTGACCACCATATTGGTCGCGCCGTTGATGACGTGTTCCGCACGGCTGCCCGTTTATGCCGTGATCATCGCCGCGGTGATCCCGGCGACAACCGTGGGGCCCGGCATCGGGCTGCAGGGCCTGGTGCTGTTCGCGCTGTATGTCGCGGGCATCGTTGGCGCGATGGTGGTCGCGCTGGTGCTGCGCGGCACGCTGACCAAGGGCGCGGCAAGCGGCTTCATCATGGAACTGCCCCGTTACCAGTTTCCTCGCCTGCGCGATCTCGCCATCGGGTTGTGGCAGCGCGCCTGGGTTTTCCTCCGCCGGGCCGGCACGATCATCTTCGCCGCCACGATCGCGCTGTGGCTGCTGCTGAGCTTTCCCGAGGCCGAGCCGGGCGAAAGCCAGATGGACGCTTCCTACGCGGGGGCGGTTGCCGACGGATTGCATCCGGTGCTCGAGCCGATCGGCTTCAACCGCGAGATGAGCCTCGCGCTGATTCCGGCACTCGCCGCGCGCGAAGTGGCTGTCTCGGCGCTTGCGACCACCTATGCCGTAGATGCGGACGACGAGGATCTCGCCGCACAGGGCGTCACCGAGCGCATCGCCGCCCTGTGGAGCCTGCCGACCGCGCTCGCCTTCCTTGCCTGGTTCGTCTTCGCCCCGCAGTGCCTTTCCACCATCGCGGTCGCCCGGCGCGAGACGAATGGGTGGAAATGGCCCGCCTTCATGGTTGGGTATTTGTTCGCGCTCGCCTACATCTTTGCGGGAATCACCTATTGGAGCGCACTGGCACTGGGCCTTTAGAGGCGCTCGATATTAGCGAAGGAAACTCAAATGGCGGGCTCGCTCAACAAAGTCATGCTGATCGGCAATCTTGGGCAGGATCCGGAAGTCCGCAGTTTCCCGAACGGGGGCAAGGTCTGCAACCTGCGCATTGCTACGAGCGAGCAGTGGAAGGACCGCAACACCGGTGAGCGTCAGGAGCGCACCGAGTGGCACACGGTCTCGATCTTCTCCGAAGGCCTGATCAGCGTGTGCGAGAACTATCTCAAGAAAGGCTCCAAGGTCTTCGTCGAGGGGAAGCTGCAGACGCGCAAGTGGCAGGACCAGAACGGGCAGGACCGTTACAGCACCGAAGTGGTCCTGCGCGGCTTCGATGGCACTCTGACCATGCTCGATAGTCGCCAGGGTGGCGGGGGCGGCGGAGGAAACTGGAACCAGGACAGTGGCCAATCCTCCGGCGGCGGCGACAATTGGCGCGGCGGCGGCAAGGGCGATACGGGCAGCGGTTCGGACTCGGGCGGTGGGTCGAACTACGACGATCTAGACGACGATATCCCGTTCTGAGTTTCAATCTTCCCGCAGTTTGGCAAGCGCCTCCGCCAGCGCCCCGCTCGGCGCCGGGTCCTCGTCGCTCTGGATACCCTTGGCTATCCGGACCGCATCGGCATCGGGGCCTTCGCGATAGGGATCGATGGCGAGGCCGAGCGTCTGGGCTATCGCTTCGCCCAGGTCGAAGGCATCGCCCCCAAACTCGATCTCGTCCAGCTCTTCGCGATCGAGCTCTACCTCCTCCCCAGATTCCGGATCGCGCCCGCCCCGCACCGGCACGAAGCGGAGGCAAACGGGCTCCTCGATGGTGTAGGTGAATTCCTCTCCTGTGATAGCGCAGGGCTGCTCGATCCGGGCTTCCAGCCTGCCATTCGCCGACACCGCCTGGCTATCGCGGAAGAGCCCAACCGCCGCTGTCAACTCATGGATCGCCGTTACCCCGAAGCGCTGGGCCAGCGCCGCACGTTCGGCGTCGCTTGCTTTCACTTCAACCGGTTCGGCCGACAGGGCGGCGGGCTTGACCAGCCGTTCCATTTCACTCGACGCTGTCATGCCAATTCACCCATGCGGAGATGTCCGATCGGCGTGCGTTCCAGCCTCGTGTGCAGCGCGATCATCCGCTCGGCCAGCGCTTCGGCTTCGTCTTGCTGCGCCATGGTGACATTGCGCCGAACCGCCGCGGCAAGGGCGCCGCGGTCGCCCGCTGCGATCGCCGTGCGATAGGCACCGAGCCTCCCGCCAAGGCTGCCCATGAACTGGCCGATCTTCTTGCCGACGGTAGGATCGCCGATCCCGGCTTCGCGAAGCTGGCCTTCCATGTCCTCCACGAACAATTCGGTCAGCCGCGCGCTGGCGTGGGGGACTTCCGTCGCTCGCTCGAGGCGGAGCATGACGAGCGAGAGCACAAGTGTGATCATGTCGAACCGCCCCTCGGCCGTGTCGGCCACTCCGCACATGCGGTACCAGTCGGGATCCCGCGAATGTTCGACCACGCAATGCCACAACGGGCGCCACCGTTCTCGCGGGTCGGGTGGGGTGCCGAACAGGCGGGCGATGAATGACATTTGTGACTGGCTCTCGGTTAATCGTTCAGCGACAATTCAATCCGCGACCCCCATCCGAGCTCGCAAGTGGCAAGTTGCAACAAGAGGCGGGCCGGTTTAGGGCGGGCCCGCATATAGGGCGTGAGGCCAAGACCGCCAAGCACACCCCGCGAAACGGAGTAATGCTGTTCCCATGAACAGGTCGAAAATCCTGGGCGCTGCAGCGCTGATGCTGGCGGGCATCGCCGCCACCGGTTGCACCTCGATCCGCGAATCGCGCGGCTATATCGTCGACAACTTGCTGCTCAACACGGTGCAGCCGGGGATCGACAATCGCCGCTCGGTCGAGAGCACGCTGGGACGCCCGACCTTCGAGAGCCAGTTCGGCAATCCGACCTGGTATTACGTGTCCAGCACCACGGGGCGTCGTCCCTTGGTGCGTCCGCGCATCCAACAGCATCAGGTGCTGGCGGTGAAGTTCGACGCGGCGGGTAATGTTCTTTCGGCGGAGCGCAGCGGGCTTGACGAGGTCGTCTATCTCACGCCGAACGGGGACGAGACGCCGACTCTGGGCCGCGAGCGGAGCTTCCTTGAAGATCTGTTCGGCAATATCGGCGCGGTTGGCGCCCCGGGCATGGGCGGGCGCGCCGGTCCGGGCGGCTGACCTGCTTGACCAGGCCGTCGCCTTCCCCATATCGCGCGGCATGAGCAACGATCGCGAGCGCCACGGCCTGGTCCAGTGGCACGGCACCACCATCATCGGCGTTCGCAAGGGCGACCGCATCGTGATCGCTGGCGACGGACAGGTGTCGATGGGCAATACGGTGATGAAGCCCAATGCGCGCAAGGTGCGCCGGATCGGCGCCCAGGACGAGAATGGGGTCGAGAAGGTGGTCGCCGGCTTCGCAGGAGCGACTGCCGATGCCTTCACCCTGTTCGAGCGGCTCGAGAAGAAGCTAGAGCAATATAACGGCCAATTGCTGCGCGCTGCGGTCGAGCTGACCAAGGATTGGCGCACGGACAAATATCTGCGCAACCTCGAAGCGCTCATGATCGTGGCGGACAAGGACAACCTCCTCGTCCTGACCGGCAATGGCGACGTGCTTGAACCCGATGGGGGTATCACCGCGATCGGCTCCGGCGGGAATTACGCATTGGCTGCCGCCAAAGCGATCTCCGAATATGAAGACGACCCGGAGACGATCGCGCGTAAGGCCATGCAGATCGCCGCCGAGATTTGCGTCTTCACCAACGGCAATGTGACGGTGGAAACCGTTTGATATCCTTGGGTCTGCCCTCGCCCTGCCGGCAGCCCTGGAAAGAACCCTTGCTGCCCTCGAGCCTTGCCCACCGCGGCCTTGAATTGATGTCTGCCGAGGCCACATGGCGGCCGTCTCTCTCCTGAAGGAAGCTATGGAACATCTCACCCCCAAGGCGATCGTCGCCGCGCTCGACGAGCATATCATCGGCCAAAAGGACGCCAAACGCGCCGTCGCGGTCGCCCTGCGCAACCGTTGGCGGCGCCAGCGCCTCGGCCCGGAGTTGCGCGAGGAGGTGACGCCCAAGAACATATTGATGATCGGCCCGACCGGTTGCGGCAAGACCGAGATCAGCCGGCGGCTGGCGAAGCTTGCCGAGGCCCCGTTCGTCAAGATCGAGGCGACCAAATTCACCGAGGTCGGCTACGTCGGGCGTGATGTCGAGCAGATCGCGCGCGACCTGGTCGAGGAAGCGATCCGGCTGGAGAAGGACCGCCGCCGCGAGGCGGTGCGCGAGAAAGCGAGCGAGGCGGCGATGGACCGGCTGCTGACCGCGCTGGTGGGCGACAACGCCAGCGAAGCGACGCGCGAGGCCTTCCGCGAACGGATCATCCAGAACGCGATGAACGATACCGAAGTGGAGGTCGAGATCAAGGATACACCCACGCAGAGCATGGACATCCCCGGCATGCCGGGGGGCGTGGGAATGATCGACCTTTCCGATATGCTCGGCAAGGCGATGGGGAAATTGAACCTGAAGCGCAGAAAGCTGAAAGTGCCCGAGGCCTGGGACCGCCTGGTCGAGGAAGAGGCGGAAAAGCGGATGGATCAGGACGACGTCGCCCGCGTCGCGCTGGAGAACGCCGAGACCAACGGGATCGTCTTTCTCGACGAGATCGACAAGATTGCGGTTTCCGACGTCAGGGGAGGCTCGGTCAGTCGCGAAGGCGTGCAGCGCGATCTGCTACCACTGATCGAGGGCACCACGGTGGCGACCAAATACGGCCCGATGAAGACCGATCATGTGCTGTTCATCGCCAGCGGCGCGTTCCATGTCGCGAAGCCATCCGACATGCTGCCCGAATTGCAGGGCCGCTTGCCGATCCGCGTGGAGCTGCGCGCTCTGACGGAGGAAGATTTCGTCCGAATACTGAAGGAAACTCGCGCCAATCTGCCCGAACAATACCAGGCGCTGCTGGGCACCGAGGACGTCACCTTGGACATCCAGGATGATGCGATTGCCGAAGTCGCCAAGCTGGCGGCGCAGGTCAATGAAAGCGTCGAGAACATCGGCGCCCGCCGTCTGCAGACGGTGATGGAGCGCTTGCTCGAGGACATCAGCTTCGAGGCGGAGGAACACGCGGGGGAGACAGTGACGATCAATGCCGCCTATGTCCGCGAACGGCTGGCCGACCTCGCGGGCGATGCCGATTTGTCGAAGTATATTCTCTAGCCGCCGCCCTCCAGCCCCCAAATGGCGTTGGCAGAGCGCTTTCGGTATTTCGTCCCCTCCAGGTTGCATCTTTTCCCAAGCTTGGGTCTAGTTTTCTCCGAGAAAACGCAGGGGAGGGGACGCAACCATGCTTCGCACAATTTTCACCACGGGAACCGCTGCCATCGGGCTGGCCGTTTCCAGTCCAGCGTTTGCTCAGCAAGCGCCGAGCACTCCGTCGGTCACAGCACCGCAGATCGAGTTCGAGCGTTGGACGCTCGACAACGGGCTCCAGGTGATCGCCATTCCCGACGAGACGACCGGCACGGTCACCACCTCGCTGTGGTACGAAGTTGGCTCAAAGCTCGACCCCGAGGGACGCAGCGGCTTCGCGCATCTGTTCGAGCACATCCTCAGCCGCAAGACGCTGAACATGCCGTACAACATCATCTACGATCTGACGGCCGACGTCGGCGGCACGCGCAATGCCTCGAACAGCCCCGACCGCACCAATTACTTTGAGATCGTCCCGGCAGAATATCTCGAGACGATGCTGTGGACCCACCGCGAACGAATGGCCTTCCCGGTCATCGACGACGAGGTGTTCGAGAAAGAGCGCAGCGTGGTGAAGGAGGAGCTGCGCCAGCGGGTCCTCGCACCGCCCTATGGCCGCTTCCAGCGCTTCGTGATCCCGGAAAATGCCTACGACACGACGCCCTACCGCCGGCCCGGCATTGGAAGCATCGAGGAACTCGATTCGGCCACGCTCGACGATGCGCGCGCTTTCCACCAGGCTTACTACGGCCCGGATACCGCGACATTGATCGTGGCAGGCAATTTCGAGATGAAAAACCTGCGTGAGCTGGTCGATCGCTATTTCGCGGACATCCCGCGCCGGGCCAACCCGGTGGACGTGACCGTGATCGAGCGCGAGCCGGAAAGGTCCGCGCCGCGCACCGTCAATGCCACCGCGCCCAATGTTCCGCTCCCGCTCGTCGGCACCATCTGGAAACTGCCTGAAGCCACCCATCCCGACATGGCGGCGATCGAGGTGATGGACGCGATCATGGCGCGCGGCGACAACAGCCGCATGCACGATGCGTTGATCCGCAGCGGCAAGGCCGTGCAGGCCGTTCACTTCGCGCAAGACGGTGAGATCGGCGGGGTCCTCGCGCAGTTCGCGGTCATAAACCCTCAGGCGGATACGGACGAGGTGGCGCAGATCCTGGTCGATGTGCGCCAGCGGATGGTGGATCACCCGGTCAGCGGGGACGAACTGGCGGAGGCCAAGAACGAGCTGATCGCATCCTCTCTGCGCGAACGCGAGACCGCGCGCGGCCGGGCCTTCGAACTTGGCGAGGCGCTGGTCCGAACGGGCGACCCGCAGTTCGCGGACAAGCGTCTGGCGGCGATTGCGGCCGTGACCGCGGCCGATGTCCAGCGCGTGGCACGCAAGTACTACGATCCCGACAAGCGCACGGACATCACCTATACCCAGGGGCCCGACGATCCTGCGGCCTATGCCAACCCATACCCGATGCCGACCTTCCGCACCCTGCCACCGGCAGTGGGCGAGCCGCTGGCGGTCCGGCCCGAGGGTGAGCGCGAGGCACCTCCCGGACCGGGCGAAGCCCCGCAGGTCGAAAAGCCCGAGATCGTGGAGACCCCGCTCGACAATGGTATCAAGCTGGTAGCAGCGCAAACCGGCGAGGTTCCGATCGCGACCATGACCGTCCTGGTCCCGGGTGGCGGCAAGAGCGATCCGCGCGCCAAGGCGGGATTGGCCGGGATGGCCGCCAATCTTGCCGACAAGGGCACGACGAGCATGAGCGCGACCGAAATCGCCGCGCGGCTCGAAAGCCTTGGTGCTAGCATGGGGGCGACCGCCGGGCGCGACGGGAGCTTCTTCAGCCACACCGCGCCGGTCGCCAATTTCGAAGCGGCGGGCGCGGTTCTTGCCGACGTCATTCGCAACGCCAGCTATCCTCAAGAGGAGCTCGACCGCGAACGCAAGCGGGCGATCGACAATTTGCAGGTTGCCCTCAAGGATCCAGGCGAGCTCGCCCAGATGGCTTCCTCGCCGGTGATGTATGGCGATGCTCCCTACGGCAATCAGGCGGAGGGAACGGCGGCGAGCCTGGCCGCGCTCACTCGCGCCGATCTGATCGCCCACCGCGACGCCTGGTGGCATCCGGGCGGCACACAAATCATCGTAAGCGGCGGGATCGAGCCCGAACGGGCAGCTTCCCTGACGCGAATCCTCTTCGGCGACTGGCAAGCCGATGGCCCGGTGCCGGAGCCGGTGGCCTCCCCCGCCGGGGAGGAGCGCCCGGTCCGCACGGTCGTCATCGACATGCCCGATGCAGGTCAGGCGGCGGTCCTCGCGTTGACGCGCGCTATCCCCCGCGAGAGCGAGGATTATTTCCCGCTGGTGCTCGCCAACAGCGTGCTCGGCGGAGGGTCGAGCGGTCGGCTGTTCGACGAGGTGCGGACCAAGCGCGGGTTGAGCTACGGCGCCTATTCGGGCTTCGCCGATCGAGCGGACTTCGCGGTGCTGTCCGCCAGCGCGCAGACCAAGAACGACACTGCCGACGAGGTCGCGAAACTCTTCCTCGATCAATTCGATCGACTCGGCAGCGAGCCCTTGAGCGAGGAATTGCTCGCCAAGCGCCGGCTTTATCTGACGGGCAACCACGCCCGCGCGCTCGAATCCAGTGCGGGCTTCAACAGCATCGTTGCCGGACTGATTCAGCAAGGCATCGCTCCTGCCGAGGCGGCGCGATACGCGCAAGAACTCGCCGGCGTTTCTCCTGCTGCTGCGAGCGCGGTGGCCCAGCGCTACGTCGATCCCGACAGGACCACCATCGTCATCGTCGGCGACGCCGCGCAGTTCCTGGATGATCTGCGCGTCTTTCGCCCCGATGTCGAAGTGATCCCGGCGAGCGAAATAGACCTTTCCAGCGAGGATTTGCGCTCAGCCGCCGAGGGCTGAGTCTTCCACGCGCCGAATCTCACACGGTAACTTTTTCCCGATCCGACTGCTGGCGGGCCCACATCTGCGCATAGAGCCCGCCACGCTCGAGCAATTCCGAGTGGCTGCCCTGTTCGGCCAGCCTTCCGCCGTCGAGCACGAGAATGCGGTCGGCATCGACGATGGTCGACAGGCGGTGTGCGATACTGATGGTGGTGCGGCGCTCCCCGACGCGGCGGAGCGTCGCAAGGATATCCTGTTCGGTTCGACTGTCGAGCGCGCTGGTCGCCTCGTCGAACAGCAGGATGGGAGGATCCTTGACCAGCGTGCGCGCAATGGCCACGCGCTGCTTCTCTCCACCCGACAGCTTGAGCCCGCGCTCGCCGACCTCGGTATCGAAGCCTTGCGGCAATATCTCGATGAACGGCAATATTGCCGCGTCGCGCGCCGCCGCCACGATCTCCTGCTCGCTCACGCCATCGCGGCCGTAAGCGATGTTATAGCCGATGGTGTCGTTGAAGAGCACGCTGTCCTGCGGCACGATGCCGATGGCGGCTCGCAGGCTTTCCTGCGTGACCCGCGAGATATCCTGTCCGTCGATCAGCACGCGCCCGCTCTGCGGATCGTAGAAGCGGAATAGCAGCCGCGCGATCGTGCTTTTACCCGCGCCGGAAGGGCCGACTATCGCGTAATGGGCGCCGGCGGGCACTTCGAAGCTGAGCCCGTGGAGGATCGTCCGGTCATTTTCATAACCGAAGACGACATCCTCGAAGGCGATCGAGGGCCGATCGATCCGCAAGGCGGCGGCGCCGGAAACGTCTTCGACCTCGATCGCAGTGTCGATCAGCGCGAACATCGCACCCATATCGACAAGGCCCTGCCGGATCGTGCGATAGACCCAGCCGAGCAGGTCGAGCGGACGAAAGACCTGTATGAGGTAGGTGTTGACGAAGACGAGATCGCCTACCGTCAGCTCCCCTTGGCTCCAACCCCAGACCGTATAGGCCATGGCTCCCGCCATTAGCGCGTTGGTGATGAGGGCCTGGACGACGTTGAGCAGCCCGAGCGAGTTTTCCGACTTGATCGCTGCTTCGGCGTAAGCGCTCGCGGCCTGCGAATACCGCCGTTCCTCACGCCGCTCGGCTCCGAAATATTTGACCGTCTCGAAGTTGAGCAGGGAATCAACCGCGCGGTCTAGCGCGCGCCCGTCGAGATCGTTCATCTCTCGCCGCAGCTTTGTCCGCCATTCGGTGATCTGGCGGGTGACCAGGATATAAGTCACCACCGTGATCGCCGTGGCAGTAACCAGACCGACTCCGAAATTGAGATAGAAAATGACCCCGACCGCCACGAGCTCGATGATGGTCGGCGCGATATTGAACAGCAGGAAGTAGAGCATCGAATCGATGCTCTTGGTCCCGCGTTCGATGATCTTGGTGACCTCACCGGTGCGACGCGAGAGGTGGAAGCGCAAGCTCAGCCGGTGGAGCCGGTGAAATACGTCCTGGGCGAGGCTGAGTGTCGCCTCCTGCCCCACGCGCTCGAACAC
>JBBSMH010000024.1:0-12653 GCA_038233275.1 Sphingomonadales bacterium
CAGGCTTCCACTGGGCCGTTGAGCTTGATCGTCAGCGGATTGCCGCTGCGATCCATCGTCTTGCCGGCTTGCACGCGGACCCATCCTTCGGAAATGCAATATTCCTCGATATCGGTGCGTTGTCTGCCCTTGAACCTGATGCCGACTCCCCGCTTGAGCACATCGACATCGAAATGATCCGACTTCGGGTTGACCGAGAGGTGATCGGGGGGGGTATCGGGCTTGCTGTCGCTCATGCGCCGCGCCCCTAATCCGCGCTTCAGAAAGCGGCAAGCCTAATCGGGTGGCATTTCACCGGGGTTGGGGAGGCTGTCGAGCGGCATTTCGTCCGGCGCGCCGGGATTGTCGATGTCCGGCTGCGGCGGGTTGAAACCCGGCGGTTCCTGCATCGGCGCTTCGTCGGGGAGGCTGTCGGGCGGCATCTCCTCGGGTGCGCCGGGGCTGATGATATCGGGATTGGGGTCGGGCTGCGTCGCCATGATGTGATCCTTTCGCGCGGGTCTTCTCTTCATGAAAACCCTTCGCCGACCGCCCCGTTCCCTCCCCATTCTTCGCATCGCCGCGGCGCTTGCCCTTTGCGCCGCATCCGACTAGAGGCGCTGCGCTATACGCGCGACGGCCCAACCGGCGCGCGGCTCCGTTCGGACATGCGGGCGTGGCGGAACTGGTAGACGCGCTGGTTTTAGGTACCAGTATCGAAAGATGTGGGGGTTCGAGTCCCTTCGCCCGCACCAGTGCCTTCCATGCGCCGGGCTGCGTTAAACTGACATAGAAACTCAAGAGTTCAGACATTCCATGCAGATCAAGGAAACGACCAACAAGGGTCTCAAGCGCGCCTATCGGGTGACCATTCCCGCCAAGGACATCGACGATCGCATCGCCGGCGAGGTGAAGAAGATCGCTCCGCAGGTTCGCATGCCCGGCTTCCGCCCGGGCAAAGTGCCAGGCAATCTGGTGCGCAAGATGCATGGCGAGCAACTGCACGCGCAGGCCATCAACGACATGATTCGCGAATCGGTCGACGGGCTGATGAAGGAAAAGCAGCTGCGCCCCGCGATGCAGCCCAAGATCGATCTGAACGAAGGGTATGAGCAGGGCAAGGATGCCGAACTTGCAGTCGAACTCGAAATTTTGCCCAAGGTCGAAGCGCCTAGCACCGAGGGATTGAAACTCGAGAAACTGGTGGTTCCGGTTTCGGAGAAACAGGTCGATGAAGCCGTCGAACGCATCGCCAAGGGCAGCAAAAGCTTCAAGGATGCGCCCAAGAGCCACAAGGCCAAGGACGGCGACCAGCTGATCATCGATTTCACCGGCCGCGTCGATGACACCGAATTCGAAGGCGGCAAGGCCGAAGGTGCCCCGCTGGTGCTCGGTTCCGGCCAGTTCATTCCCGGCTTCGAGGATCAGCTCACGGGCGTGAAAACCGGCGATGAAAAGACGATCAAGGTTACTTTCCCCGAAGATTACCAGGCCGAGCACCTGGCGGGCAAGGAAGCCGAGTTCGACGTGGTGGTGCAGCAGGTCAAGATCGAGACCGAGACAAAGGCAGACGACGAATTCGCCAAGAACCTGGGGCTCGACAGCCTCGACAAACTGAAGGAACTGCTGCGCGGGCAGTTGGAGCAGGAAACCGCCGGCCTCACCCGCACACAGATGAAGCGCGCGCTGCTCGATCAGCTCGCCGGCAGCCATGATTTCGAAGTCCCGGCGGGGATGGTCGAGGCCGAATTCGAGCAGATCTGGGCGCAGCTTCAGCAAGAAGCCGCACAATCGGACGATCCCAAGGGGGCGCTTAAGGAGATCGAGAGCGAGCGCGAGGACTATCGCAAGATCGCCGAGCGCCGCGTGCGCCTCGGCCTGCTGCTGTCGGAAATCGGCCAGGCAAACGGCGTTGAGGTCACACCGCAGGAAATGTCGATGCTGATCCAGCAGCAGGCGCAGCAATACCGCGCCGAGGATCGCGAGAAGTTTATCCAGTACGTCCAGGCCGAACCGATGGCCTCCGCCCAGCTGCGCGCCCCGCTCTACGAGGACAAGGTCGTCGACTTCCTGTTCGACAAGGCCGATGTGACCACCCGAGAAGTGACGCGCGAGGAACTCGAAGCCGCGATCGAGGCGGATGAGACCGAGGAAAGCAAGCCGGTCAAAAAGAAGGCGCCGGCGAAGAAGAAGGCCCCTGAAAAAAAGGCGGCACCCGCCAAAAAGGCTGCCGCAATGGCCGACGACAAGAAGCCTGCGCCCAAGAAAGCTGCGCCGAAGAAGGACGATGGAAAGAAGGCGCCCGCCAAGAGGGCCGCCGAGAAGAAGCCCACTCCGAAAAAGGCTCCGGCAAAAAAGACGGCGGCGGCCAAGAAATAAATCGCGGCGAAGCGGCGTTCCCGAATCTTTGCAAGCCAGGTCCGTGCCTTTCGACGCGCGAACCGGCGCGGACAGCGGTGAAGTGGAGGGTTAAGACCCTTGAATTGCGTGTGCCAGTGGCAACATAGGCCCATCAGAGCTGACGAGAGGAATTTCGATGATCGACCTGTTCGGAACCGACGCATATGCGGGCCAGGGCCAGTTCACCCGCGACCAGGTAACCGGCGCGCTGGTGCCTGTCGTGGTCGAGCAGACCAGCCGCGGTGAGCGCAGCTTCGACATCTTCAGCCGCCTGCTGCGCGAACGGATCGTGTTCGTCACCGGCCAGGTGGAAGACAACATGGCCTCGCTCATCACCGCGCAATTGCTGTTCCTCGAAAGCGAAAACCCGTCCAAGCCGATCAGCATGTACATCAATTCGCCTGGCGGCGTTGTGACCGCCGGCATGGCGATCCACGACACCATGCAGTATATCAAGCCGCGCGTGTCGACCGTGTGCATCGGTCAGGCAGCCTCGATGGGCAGCTTCCTGCTAGCGGCGGGCGAGCCGGGCATGCGCATTGCATTGCCCAATGCGCGAATCATGGTCCATCAGCCATCGGGCGGGGCGCGCGGCATGGCGTCCGACATCGAAATCCAGGCGCGCGAGATCCTGCGCATCCGCCAGCGGATGAACGATCTCTATGTGAAATATACCGGCCAGAGCCTCACCGACATCGAAAGAACGCTCGACCGCGACACCTTCCTCGATGCCGACGAAGCGATGAAGTTCGGGATCGTGGACAAGGTTTTCGAAACTCGCCCCGAAAGCGGGGACGAGGACGAGGAAACGGGCAGCGGCGGCTCTCCCGAATGAGGCCTTAGACCGCCCGGAATGCTGTCCCGCTGGCGGACGCCCGCAGCAAAAGCGTAGCATTTCGGCAACCGTGCCGCTTCAGCTTATGGCAAGGCAGTTGCGCTAAAGGCAAAATTGACCAAAAACCGCTATTCCGGCATCGGCGAATCCTCGCGATTGCGGACCAGCCACTGGCAGAATGGGCGGGGGCAGACTGGGAATGACGAAATTGAGCGGTACCGATAGCAAGTCGACACTGTATTGCAGCTTCTGCGGCAAATCGCAGCACGAGGTGAGGAAGCTCATCGCGGGTCCGACGGTGTTCATCTGCGACGAATGCGTCGAGCTGTGCAACGACATCATTCGCGAGGAAACGAAGGCCGGGGTCGCGGGGCGCAAGGAAGGCGATGTTCCGACGCCTTCGGAAATCTTCGCCACGCTGAACGATTATGTCATCGGGCAGGACCGCGCCAAGCGCGTGCTCTCGGTCGCGGTACACAACCACTACAAGCGGCTGAAACACAGCGGCGGCAAGGCGGGCGAGGTTGAGCTTGCCAAGTCGAACATCCTGCTGGTCGGCCCGACCGGCTCGGGCAAGACGCTTCTGGCCCAGACGCTGGCGCGCACTTTCGATGTGCCCTTCACCATGGCCGATGCGACCACGCTGACCGAGGCGGGCTATGTCGGCGAGGATGTCGAAAACATCATCCTCAAGCTGCTCCAGTCGTCGGACTACAATGTCGAGAAGGCGCAGCACGGCATCGTTTACATCGACGAGATCGACAAGATCACGCGCAAGGCGGAAAACCCCTCGATCACCCGCGACGTCAGCGGCGAGGGTGTGCAGCAGGCGCTGCTCAAGCTGATGGAAGGCACTACCGCCTCGGTTCCGCCGCAGGGCGGGCGCAAGCATCCGCAACAGGAATTCCTCCAGGTCGACACGACCAATATCCTGTTCATCTGCGGCGGCGCGTTCAGTGGCCTCGAAAAGATCATCGCCGACCGCTTGCAGAAACGCTCGATCGGTTTCGGCGCGCATGTCGCCGATCCGGACAAGCGCCGCGTGGGCGAACTGCTCGAAAAGGGCGAACCGGAAGACCTCCTCAAGTTCGGGTTGATCCCCGAATTCGTCGGCCGCCTGCCGGTCATCGCCACGCTGCGCGATCTCGACGTGGAGGCCCTGGTGACCATCCTCACCGAGCCCAAGAACGCGCTGGTCAAACAATATGCCAAGCTGTTCGAGCTCGAAGACGTCGCCCTGACCTTCAAGGACGACGCGCTGCGCGAGATCGCCGAGCGCGCCATCAAGCGCAAGACCGGCGCGCGGGGACTGCGCTCGATCGTGGAAGGCATCCTTCTCGACACGATGTTCGACCTGCCCGATATGGACGGGGTGACCGAGATCGTCGTCGACAAGGAGGTGGTCGAAGGCCGCAAGGACCCGGTGCAGGTCGTCGGCGGCAAGAAGGACGAGAAAAAGGAAGAGGCGGCCTAATCGCCTTTTCGCTGCCCTCCCTCACCCCGCGTTTTTCCGTTTACACTACAGTCTCGCGCCGACCGGCGCGACCACGCGCGCGCCGCAATGGCGAGCGCTTTTCTGCGCGCGCCACATGGGTGCGCGCCACCAGGGCCTTCGCGAGGCGAAGCCGCAATCCAAGGAGTCCAACGACTATGGCCAAGACCAATGAACTCGCCGCCAAGCTGCTGCGCGACGCAGGGCAGTTCTTCCGCCAGGTTGGGGAACAGAACCCGCCCATGCAGGAACAGATGAATCAGAACGCTCAGGCTTACGATCAGGTCGCCGATATGGTGGAGGCCGATCCCACGGCCGAATTGCCGATGCAGCAAGAGGCGCAATAACCGGCGCTCCTTAGCACCCCGCCGCGCAGTCAATCTCCCGTTCGACCTGGATCGTGGCGTGGCTGATGCGGTGGTGGTGCTCCAGCTCCTGCGAAATCTCCCGCAGGAAATCGTCGCCCGGTTGGCCGGCGGGCATCACCAGATGCGCGGTGAGCGCGGTCTCGGTGGTGCTCATCGGCCAGATATGGAGGTCGTGCACCGCCTCCACCCCGGGCAGCGAGGCGAGATAGGAGCGCACGGCGCTTTCGGAAATGCCCTTGGGTACGGCGAGCATGCTCATCGCCACGCTATCCTTGAGGAGGCCCCAAGTGCCCCAGGCGATTACCGCCACGATCACCAGACTGACCGCCGGATCGATCCACAGCTCGCCGGTCCACAGGATGGCGAGGCCAGCTATCACCACTCCCAGGCTCACCAGCGCATCGGCCGCCATGTGCAGGAAGGCGCCGCGGATGTTGATGTCGTGCTGTCCGCGCAAGAACAACGCGGCAGTGCCGGCATTGATCACGATGCCGATCCCGGCGACGATGGCCATGGTCTCGCCTTCCACCGGTGCCGGGTCGGCCATCCGGTGAAGCGTCTCGAACAGGATTGCGCCGATGGCGATCAGCAACAGCCCCGCATTGGCCAGCGCGGCGAGGATGGTGCTGCTCTTGTAACCGTAGGTAAAGCGCTCGTTGGGCGGGCGCTTGGCAGCGATGCTCGCGACCCAGGCGAGCACCAGCGCGAGCACATCGGACAGATTGTGCCCCGCATCGGCAATCAGCGCCATTGAACCCGACAGCCAGCCATAGACTGCCTCGACGATCACGAACCCGGTATTGAGGATGATGCCGATCAGGAAGGCGCGCCCGAAATCGGCCGGGGCATGCGCGTGGCCGACATCCTCGTGATCGTGTGAATGCCCCGCGCCCATCGGCCTACTCGTAGACGCAGGCGTCCAGCCCGTCACGCCCGACCACTCCGATCCTTGCGGCGATGGTATTGCCGTGGCGGGCCAGCCAGCCGCGCGGGTTCTTGACCGAGCGCTCTTTGGGAAGGGGCAAGGCTGCGGCCATCCGCGCGGCCTGTGTCGGAGTAAGGCTGGCGGCGGATTTGCCGTAATAGCGCCGTGCCCCGGCTTCCGCGCCATAGGTGCCGACGCCCGTTTCGGCGACGTTGAGATAGACCTCCATGATCCGGCGCTTGCCCCAGATCTGCTCGATCAGAAAGGTGAACCAGGCTTCGAAGCCCTTGCGGACATAGCCGCCGCCCTGCCAGAGGAAGACATTCTTGGCGGTCTGCTGGCTGATGGTCGACCCACCGCGTATCCTCCCGCCGCGCGCGTTCTGTTCGACGGCCTTGGCGATCGCCTCTGCATCGAAGCCGTCATGGCTACAGAACTTGCCGTCCTCTGCCGCGATCGCCGCGCGCACCAGATTGCGGTCGATGTTCGAAAGTGGCTCCCAGTCCTTGGTAATCCCGTTGCCGTCCATCACCATGGTCGCGGTGATTGGCACTGGGACGAATTTGAACAGCAGCACGAGCGCAAGGCTGAGGCCGACGAAGCCGAAGATCAGCTTGAAGAGGAAGGATACCAGGCGGCCCACTGCGCTGCCCTAAACCAAAGCGGCGCGCGGGAAAATCCCGTCGCGCCGCTGGCTGAATTTGGTCTGGTCAGGCAACCCCGGGCAGCAGCTTCTCGCCCGCGATGCGGTGCATGGCCTTTTGCAGCTTCTCGAAGGCACGCACCTCGATCTGGCGGATGCGTTCGCGGCTGACATCGTAAACCTGCGAAAGCTCTTCGAGCGTCTGCGGATTGTCGGTCAGGCGACGCTCGGTAAGAATGTGCTTCTCGCGATCGTTCAGCGAATCCATTGCCTCCGCCAGCATTTCGCTGCGGACCTCCGATTCTTCGGCGTCCGCGACGGTCTCGTCCTGAAGCGGGCGATCATCGGTCAGCCAGTCGAGCCACTGGCCTGACCCTTCCTCGCCGTTGCGCATGGGGACGTTGAGCGAGCCGTCGCCGCCCATCATCATTCGCCGATTCATGTTGACGACTTCGGCTTCGGGCACGCCGAGCTCGGTGGCGATCTTGGTCACGTCGTCAGGATGAAGGTCGCTGTCTTCGTATGCTTCGAGCTGCTTCTTCATCCGGCGAAGGTTGAAGAACAGCTTCTTCTGCGCGGCGGTGGTGCCCATCTTCACGAGGGACCAAGAGCGCAGAATGAATTCCTGAATCGAGGCCTTGATCCACCACATCGCATAGGTGGCGAGGCGGAAGCCGCGATCGGGCTCGAACTTCTTGACGCCCTGCATCAGGCCGACATTGCCTTCGGAAATGAGGTCGCTGACCGGCAGGCCATAGCCGCGATAGCCCATGGCGATCTTGGCGACGAGCCGCAGGTGCGAGGTCACGAGCTGCGCCGCAGCTTCGGAATCCTCATGTTCTTCGTACCGCTTGGCGAGCATGTATTCCTGCTCGGCCGTCAGCACGGGGAATTTCTTGATTTCGGAGAGATAGCGGTTGAGGCTCTGCTCGCCGCCTAGCGCCGGTACGCTCAATGCTTTGGATTTGGTCACTTCGTCCCTTGCCTTTCTGCGTCGACCTCGCTCGGCGGACCCCTGATGGGCATCCGCGCTTTCGGGCCACTTCGCCATCTATAACTGCCGGGGCCGCGTTTGATAAGCGGCATTCATCGATTTCAACGAGCGGTTTGGTCGATAAGTTCCGTCATGTCCCGGGGCAATTCGGCCCGGAATTCGACCGTCTCGCCCATTGCCGGGTGAATGAAACCGAGTTCGGCCGCGTGGAGCGCCTGGCGTTCGAATTCGAGCCGCCTCAGCAGTGCTCTCAGCGGCGCGGGCGTCCTTCCATAGACGGGGTCTCCCAATAGCGGATGACCAATTGATGCGCAGTGAACGCGCACCTGATGCGTGCGCCCCGTTTCCAGCCGGCATTCGATGACGGAACAATGGCTTAAGCGCCGCAGGGCCGAATAGTGCGTTACCGCGAGCTTGCCGCGCTTCGAATCCGGGGGGAGCACGGCCATCTTCTTGCGATCGCGCTCGCTGCGCCCGATGCGCCCCGCTATAACCCCCTCTGGCGGGTGGGGGTGGCCCGCGCAGACCGCAAGATAGCGCCGGTGGATCGAATGATCGGCGAATTGCCTCGCCAGTCCCTCGTGCGCCTCATCGGTTTTGGCGACCACCAGCAGGCCGGAGGTGTCCTTGTCGATGCGGTGGACGATTCCCGGCCGTTCGACACCGTTGATGCCTGAAAGCCCACCTCGGCAATGGTAGAGAAGCGCATTGACCAGCGTGCCGTCACGATTACCTGCGGCCGGATGGACGACCATTCCGGGGGGCTTGTTCACGACGATGAGGTGTTCATCCTCGAAAACGATGTCCAGCGCGATGGCCTGCGCTGCGAGGTCGAGCGGCTGGGGTGGGGGCAGGGCGATACGGAAAACTGCGCCGGCGTCCACTGCGGCGCTCGCGGAAGTGGCGGAATGATCATCGACCGTCACCGCGCCCCCGGCGATCAACCCCTTTATCCGCTCGCGCGAGAGCCCGGTAGTCTCGGCCAGCGCCTTGTCGAGGCGGCCTGCCAGGGCAATCTGGCCGGCAATGACTTCAGCATCGGACATGGCTAAGGCCATGCGCGATGCAATTGACCGTGACAAGCGATGTGCTCGAAGCGCTCTTGCGCGAGGCGAGAACCAACCATCCCCGCGAATGCTGCGGCATTTTGCTGGGGAAGCACGATGCAGTCAGCGCGATCCTTCCTGCCGCCAACGTCCACGCGTCGCCGCGCACGCAGTTCGAGATCGACCCGCAAGCGCTGGTGAATGCGCATCGCGCCGCTCGTGAAGACGGGTTGCAAGTGATCGGCTATTATCATTCGCATCCCGAGGGGCCCGCCGAGCCCTCCGCAACCGACCGTGCGATGGCTGCTGGCGACGGGTCGGTCTGGGCGATAATCGGCAGCGAAGGGGCGCAATTGTGGCAATCGGGAAAAGATGGTTTCCAGAAGCTTTCCTACCGCGTTATTGCAGCGTAGGAGGCGTCGCTCATGTCGGCCTCCAAAGCATCCTCCACCCGGGTTCGCAGTTTCGTGCAGGGGGCATGGCGGACCCCGGGAAAATTAGCGCAGGACAGTGGTCCAGGTGATCCATGTCTCCCCATACCCTTCAGGAATCAACTCAGTTAAATGAACGATACGTCTTCCGTCGATCTGGCCGCCATGCTCTGTTCGCGGCTGTGCCACGACATGCTTTCGCCCGTTGGCGCGATGAGCAACGGCCTGGAACTGCTCGCGACCGAGACCGACCCGGAAATGAGGCGGAGCTGTATCGAGCTGCTCGAGCAGAGCGCCACGATCAGCACCAACAAGCTGAAATTCTTTCGCCTGGCTTTCGGGGCTGCGGGCGGGTTCGGCGAGCGGGTCGAAGTCGGCGAGCCGCGCGAGCTGATCGAAAGCCTCGCCCGGGACAATGGGCGAATCGAGGTGAACTGGACTGTGGAACAGGCCAACATCGCCAAGCCTGCGGTGAAGGTGCTGCTCAATTTTGCGCAGATCGGTATCGATGCATTGGTGCGCGGTGGCACACTCGATATCGGGGCTGAGGTGCGTAAAGGCGCTTGCGAAATCGTGGTCCGGGCAAGCGGGCCCCGCATCGCCTTCGACGAGATCATCGGCCAGGCGCTCGATGGCTCACTGGCGCCCGATCAGCTGAGTAGCCGTACGGCTGCCGCGCACATGATCTTCATGCTTGCACAGGAAGCCGGCGGCGGGGTGCAATATGCCCGAAGTGACGATGCGTTGGTATTGGGGGCGGTCCTGCCCGAGCCGGAGGGCCTGATCGGATGACGGATGGGAGCGATTTCGGCAAGGCTGGCGAGCGGCTCCCCCAAAGCCGGGACGAGCTGGTCGATCGCGAAGTGCTCTCGCCCAACCACGACGAGCGCAGGCAACCCATTTCGATGGTGGTGATTCACTACACAGAGATGGAAGACAAGGGCTTCGCGGTCGAGCGGCTATGCGATCCCGAATCCAAGGTTTCGGCGCATTACATCATCGGCAAGGCTGGCGAGGTCGCGCAGCTGGTTCCGGAAGAAAAGCGCGCCTGGCATGCGGGGGTCTCATACTGGCGCGGCCACAAGGATGTGAACTCGGTCAGCATCGGCATCGAGCTCGACCATCCGGGCCATAAATACGGTTACTGTGAATTTCCCGAGGCGCAGTTCGAGGCGCTGGTGCCGCTGGTGGCGCGAATGGTGAAGCGGTACGACATCCCGCGCGCCAATGTCGTCGGCCATTCCGATGTCGCGCCTGCGCGCAAGATCGATCCGGGTGAGCTGTTTCCCTGGCAGCGGCTGGCCGAATACGGACTGTGCCTGGCGATTCCCGAAAAGCTCGAACGCGGCGATCCGTTCGACAATGACGCCGCCTTCTACCTCGCGCTCGAGCGCTTTGGCTATGACATCACCGACGGGCGCAAGGCGGTCGAGGCCTTCCAGCGGCGCTGGCGTCCGCGCAGGATCGACGGCGAGATCGATGGCGAGATAAGGGCGATCCTGTTCCAATTGCTCTTGGATCGCGACGAGGGACGCACTAGATAAAGGGCGCCAGGGGGCCGGGCAGCCGCGTGTCGCAAGACGCGAGGAAAGTCCGGGCTCCACGAAGCAAGGGTGGCGGGTAACGCCCGCCGGCCCCGGAGATGATCCGGGGTCAGGGAAAGTGCCACAGAGAGCAGACCGCCGATGGCCCGCGCTCCTTTCGAGGATTTGGGGGCACAGGCATGGGTGAAAGGGTGCGGTAAGAGCGCACCGGGGCTTCGGCAACGTAGCCCGCATGGCAAACCCCACCCGGAGCAAGGCCAAATAGGGGTCTCGCGCCGAGTTCGGCAGGAGCGCTTCGCTCCGAGAGACCCGGGTTGGCTGCTCGAGCCGCGGAGCGATCCGCGGCCCAGACGAATGGCTGCCCTTGCGGGGCAGGTGCCTCGGCATACCGCCCGCAAGACAGAACCCGGCTTACAGGCCCCCTGGCATTTTGACGTCTTCGCTGGCCATCCTGCTCACTTGCGCCGTGTGGCGCTCGCCGATACCCGTTGCAAAACGCAACACAAGCCGACGCCGCCGCGAAGGGACCAACGCGATGAAGACCGCCATTACCGAAATGTTCGGCATCGAGCATCCGATTATCCAGGGCGGAATGCACTATGTCGGTTTTGCCGAGATGGCGGCGGCGGTCTCGAATGCAGGCGGGCTCGGGATCATCACCGGGCTGACGCTCGGTACGCCCGAAAAACTCGCCCACGAGATCGCCAAGTGCAGGGACATGACCGATAAGCCTTTCGGCGTGAACCTCACCTTCCTGCCCACTGTGAACGCGCCCGATTATCCGGGTCTGGTACGGGCGATCATCGAGGGCGGGGTGACGGTGGTCGAGACCGCCGGCAACAATCCCCAGCAGGTTCTGCCCTATTTCAAGGACGCGGGCGTCAAGGTGATCCACAAGTGCACCAGCGTGCGCCACGCGCTCAAGGCGCAATCGATCGGCTGCGACGCGGTGAGCGTCGACGGGTTCGAATGTGGCGGGCATCCGGGGGAAGACGACGTTCCCAACATGATCCTGCTGCCGCGCGCAGCGGACGAGCTGGAGATTCCCTTCGTCGCAAGCGGCGGCATGGCCGATGGGCGCAGCCTGGTGGCCGCGCTGGCGATGGGCGCCGACGGGATGAACATGGGCACGCGCTTCATCGCGACCAGGGAAGCGCCGGTGCACGAAAATGTGAAACGCGCGATCGTCGCCGCCAGCGAACTCGACACGCGCCTTGTCATGCGTTCGTTGCGCAATACCGAGCGCGTCATGACCAATGCGGCGGTAGAGGAGCTGCTCCAGATCGAGAGGGAGAAGGGCGAGGAGCTCAAGTTCGAGGACATCATCGAACAAGTGGCGGGCGTTTATCCCCGCATCATGGCGCAGGGGGATATGGATGCTGGTGCCTGGTCGTGTGGCATGGTCGCGGGGCTGATCGACGACATTCCGACCTGCAAGGAACTGATCGACCGGATCATGGCGCAGGCCGATGCGATCATCACTCAGCGTCTGGCCGGGTTCGCGAGCGGCTAGGACTTTCGCCACCCAGACCGAATTACGAGTGTTACAGTCCCCTGCCAAACGGTCACACACAAGTCATATCGCCGCGCCATTCCTGTTCACCGACAATGGCGAAGGATGCGCGCGTGGAGGTGGTGACCATTCTGATTGCCGGGGAAAACGCGTCGTTTTACGCCGATCTCGATCATGGCGAAACACGATGTGTTTTCCACGCCCTGACGGCCAAGGGGCCGCAGCGGCTGATCGAAAGGCCCGTGTGGGCCTTTGTCGATTGGGTGATGGACGATCTGGCGAGGTTGGAAATGTGTCGCCGACTGCGGTCCGACACGCGCACGAACGCTGCGCAAATCACGATGGTGCTAGGGTCAGGACTCATTGATTGAGCCAGAAGATGACGGTAGCGGCGATACAGATGGCGGACATGAAGGTGTGCGCGCAGCGATCATAGCGAGTGTGGATACGCCGCCAGTCCTTGATTTTGGCGAACAGGTTCTC
>JBBSMH010000025.1:0-12642 GCA_038233275.1 Sphingomonadales bacterium
ACAGGCTCTGGGTGGAGTCCTGCGCATATTCGAATGTTCCGCCCGGCGTGACATTGCGCGTGTAATAGATCGACTTTCCGTCGGGGGCATAGGTCGGCTCGCCCAGCTCCTTCTGGAACGCCTCGTTGGGCCGCTCGACGAGCGCTACGCCGCCTCCCCCGGAAACGTGATAGAGCCAGATCTCGCCCGTCCCTGCGCTACGCTGCGTGGTGAAATGCTTCTTGACCGCGATATACTGTCCGTCAGGGCTCCAGCTCGGCTGGTTGAGCAGGCGGAAGTCTTCCTTGGTTACCTGTACCTTGTTGCTACCGTCGCGGTTCATCAGCCAGATGTTGTCCCCACCCCCGCGATCCGAGGTGAAGGCGATCCGCCGCCCGTCAGGCGAGAAACGCGGCTGGATTTCCCAGGCGAGGCCCTCGGCGATGCGAGACGGAGCCCCACCCGTAATCGGCATGGTGTAGATGTCGCCGAGCAGCGAGAAAGCGAGCGTAGTGCCGTCGGGTGAAACGTCGACGTCCATCCAGGTGCCCTCGTCGGTGCGGATCGGCACCTGGCGGATGGTTGCGCCACGGGGCGCAGTGACGTCCCATTTCTCGTTTTCGGCGGCGCCCGGCTGCGCGACCGCGGGCGCGGCATTGACCTGCTGGCCCGTTCCCTCCCGCGGAAGCTCCTCCTGCGACGCCTCGACTTCCTGCTCTTCCACCGGGTTGGGCGATGGCGGCGGCGCCTCGCTTTGAGCGAAAGCAGATTGCGCGACAAACAGCCCCGCGAGGACGGTGGCGACACTGGTGAATTTCATCGAAGGTTCTCCCCAAACTGGCGCCGGTTTAGGCGCGTGGGGGGGAGAGTCAAAACACTCGGTCGGCGAAGAAAGGTCAGTCGTCGATTTGCGCCAGCAGCTGTCTTGCGCGGGAAAGATGCGGGCGGTCGAGCATGCCCTTGCGCCAGCCGATCGTCCCCGCGCCGGGATTGGCTTCGAACAGGGCGACGATCTCGCGCGCCTCATCCACCTCATCCTCACTGGGCGTGAAGGCGGCATTGATCACCGGCACCTGCGCGGGGTGGATTGCCAGCATTCCTTTATAGCCATCTCGCCGGACCGTTTCGGCCCGCGCCTTGAGCCCCTCGAGGTCACGAAAATCGGCCATGATCGTCTCGATCGCGAGCACTCCCGCCGCTGCCGCACCGAGCAGACACAGGCTTCGCGCGAGTTCATAGGTGGGGCGATAAGCGCCAGTGGGATCGGTGTTGCCAAGCGCTCCGATCGAATCCGCAAGATCTTCAGCGCCCCAGGTCATCGCCGCGAGCCGGGGAGCACCTTGATATGTGCCCGTTCCGAACATTGCCGCTGCCGTTTCGGTCACCAGCGCCAGCACCGGGGTCGACCGGGGGGTAATTCCATGTTCCAGCTCCAGCGGGGTAAGCAGTCCATCGAGCCGCTCGACATCGCCCCCTCTCTCCGCTTTGGGAAGCACAATCCCTCCCGGGCGGCCGGCGATCACGGCCTTCAGATCGTCTATCGTCGATCCTCCGTCGAGCGGATTGACCCGAACCCAAGTCCGGCGGCGGTGCTCCGCATTTGCCTTGAGGAATTCTGCGACCATTGCCCGGGCGTTCGGCTTGTTCTCGACCGCGACCGAATCTTCCAGGTCCAGAATGACGATATCTGCCTCGCCGCCCAAGGCCTTGTCCATCTTCCGCTCGCTGTCGCCCGGCGCAAAAAGCCACGAACGCATTTTGCCGGGGATCGGGGCGTCCATCGAGGTATCCTTCCTGCGTACAAGGGCCGTCACCGGGCGTATTCCAGTGATCGTTCGGGCGTAGTGAAGGTGCTCATGAGCTAGCGCAAGTCCCTCCCCCCGCCTTCCAATCGCCAATTGGCCGAGGATGGAAGGGGCCGGGCATCTGGTTAAGCCGGGATTGGGTTGATATGCGCGGGCGATGAAGTGGCAGGCATGCTAACCGGGGACACGCGCCCCCTGGCCCCCGGGCGAATCTCGCGGGCATTCCTGGCCAATCTCGCCAATTATGCGGCGCGCATCGCAGTCCCGTTCGTTAGCCTGCCGATCTTCTTTGCAAGCTGGGACGCCGATCGGGTGGGAGCGTGGATGCTCCTGTTCGCAGCTCCAGCCTATCTCACCCTGTTCGGTATCGGCTTCACATCGGCGGGAGGCAACCGGGCTCTGTCCGCTGCCAAACAAGGCGATTTCGACGCGGCGCGGCGCGAGTTCGTGTCGGCGAGACGGATCGCCATGATCGGCACGGTTGCATTATGCGCGGCCGTGATCCTCCCGCCGATCCTGTCCGATCTCTTCAAGCCCGATGCCTTCGCGGCTATCGGCGCAGGCGAGTGGGGCCTCACCTTGCTGTTCCTGGCGCTATATGTCATTGCAGTGAGCCATCTCGTGCTGCTCGAAATTCCGTTTCGAGCGGTCGGCCGCTACCCCGATCACATTCTTCTCACCAGCTTTGCAACGCTGGTCGAAATCCTTGCAATCGCGCTTGCCGTGACGGCGAGCACTTCCTTCGCCTGGCTCGCCCTCAGCCTGGCATTGTTCCGCACGCTCGTCGCAGGTCTTGCGAGTCTCCTGGCCCGACGGGCCGCCCCTGCGATGTTCGCGCGTGGAGTCCCGACCAACGGGGAAATTGCCCGTTTCGCCAGTCTTCGGTCCTCTTTGGGCTTCATCATCCTGCCGCTGGTGCTCGGGCTCAACTTGCAAGGCTATGCCCTGGCGGTGGGCGCGATCTACGGGCTCGTGGCGCTGGCCGGCTTCGTCGCGACCCGCGCCTTCGCGAGAGTCATCGTGCTGCTGTCCAGCCTGACCTACGCGATGCAGTTCTACGAGGCGGGCTATCTTGAGCGGGATAGCCACGCCATCCAGCGGCGCTTGCTTGCCAGCATGACCCTGGTGACGATTCTGTCGTGTGCATTGTTCATCGCGGCGCTGCTATTGGCCGGCCCGGCACTGCAGGCGCTGATCACGCTCGGCAAAACCAGCTTCGACCCGGCGCTTGCCATCGTCCTGGCGCTTGCCGGTTCGGTTCATGCTTTGGCAGCCAGCCCCTTCGCTGTCATTGCAGCCCGTAACCGGCATTTCGCGATTGCCGTGAGCTATCTCGCGGGCTCGGTGCTCGCCCTTGCCGCAGGGATCGGGCTCGGCCTCGTCGGCGCGCCGCCCTGGCTCGCGCTCTGTCCCCTGGTGGCAGCCGAGCTGTGTCAGCTGCTGCCCGCATTTCGCGCCGCGCTTGCCGAGCTGGACTATCCAGCCGCAGTCTTCCTGCGCGATCTGGCCTCCAGGGACAGAATACGCGATTTTTCCCGGATAGCGCACCGCCTCTTCACTCGGCGGCAACCGACCGACTAAAGAGGACCGGGAAAGGAGGAGCCGCCATGTACGATATCCTGCTCGCGGCCTCCGTCCTGGTCTTCCTCGTCACGTGTCTGGTCTATATCCGGCACCCTGCCGCGTCGCTTCATCATCCGGCGAGCTTCTATCTCGGCTTTCACGGCTTCCTGTTCGTTATCCGCCCGATCCTTGCACGGATCTACGATTACGATTTCATCTACCGGGTCTACCAATTCCAGCCAAGCTTGGCGGACAAGATCACTGTGATAGTCGGCGCGAATATTGCGCTGCTGACATTCGTCGCGGTGTCGCTGCGCATCGCATCGCTCCCCGTCACGCCGGCACAATCCCATACCTTCGCCAAGGCGCGCAAGTTTGCGGCGCTGCCCATCGCGCTCGCCTCGGTAGCGCTGCTCCCCATTTCGATCTGGGCCCTGCTTCAGAATTGGCAGCGGCGGGCCAATGTGTTCGACGATATGGTCATCGATGCGGCCACGGGCACCGCGACCAATTCGCAAGCGATCGGCTGGTTGACCGAGGCCGGCTTGATGATGGCACCGCTTTCGGTGATTATCGTCTGGCTCGCCCGCTATCGCTGGTGGAGCTGGCCCGTGTTCTTGGGCTTTCTGGTCCTGCAAGCCGGTACGGGTACAAGGGCGCCTCTCATCTATGCGGTGACCGCGCTCATCGTGCTGTATCTTCTCGAGAAGCGCCGCGCGTGGCCTGAGTGGCGCAGTGTCGTGCTTGCGGGCCTCGGCGCTTTGGCTTTCAGCCAGATCGTGATCGACCGCGGCGGCGCAGTTCGCGACCTGTTTGCCGATGAGAGCGAATCCCGCTACCTTGATACCCGGGAATATTCGCCGTTCGAACACATGGACTACGGAAGCCTCGAATATTTCGAATACCTGGTTTTCGCGGTCCCCCAGCGCACGGGCAGCTACGATTATTTTGCGCACAACCTGCAGATATTCACCGAGCCGGTCCCGCGGGTGTTGTGGCGCGACAAGCCGATCGGATCGCCACTACAATTTTTCAAACTGTGGGATTACGGCCGCCCGACGGGCATGACCTATTCGCTTCCCGGAGCGGGATGGATGTCTCTCGGCTATCTCGGCATCGTCATCCAGGCGGGATTCTTCGCCATGCTGTTCGCGGTGTTCTACAACCGCACCCTGATCTACCGGGATAGCGCTATGGCACGAATGCTGTTCGCGCTGGTCATCGCGATGGCGCCGCTGGTGTTTCGCGATGGCATTTTGCTCACCTTCCTTCGCAATCTGCCGTTTTTCGTCGGACCCTTTGTGGCGATCTACCTGCTCGCCCGGTTCAGCGGGCTTGGTCGAGCCCCGGACGCGCCCGGATGGTCGGCCGCCCCCCTTCGCGACGATCTGAGTGCTCCTGCCGAGCGCCGGCGTATGCTGGCGGCGCAAGCGGATGTGGCGCGTTAAAAGCGCAGGCGCGCCCCGCCCCACAAGGTGCGCGGTGTACCGACATCGATAGACCCGCCCGAATTGCGCGTGACGATCGTCTCGCCGGTCAGATTCTCAACCCGCAGCACGAGCGAAAAATTGCGCGCGAGCGGCGCTTCCAGGTAGGCGCCGATCGTGGTCGCCGCCGGCAGGACGTCGGTCTCCTGGTCGCTTTCGAATTGCGCACTCGTATGACGCAGGCTCAGCGCGGCCAGCCAGCCGGCAGCCGGCCGGAATGCCAATGTCGCCGCACCGGCCCAGCGCGGCGTCTGCGGGGGCCGATTGCCGTCGAGAGCGAGCGAGGCGCCCTGCCCGGCAACCTTGGCATCGGTATGGGCGAGCGTGGCGTCGAAGGAGAGCGGCCCCCACTCCGCTGCCGCCCCAAGCTCGATCCCGCGCGCATCGATCGCGGGCAGGTTCTGCCGCTCGCGTAAATTGGGTGCCAGCGTGACGTTGGCGATAGCTCCGTCAACGCGGTTGTCGAAGGCAGTCAGCGTTATTTCGAAGCCTCGTGCCGGCGCGAAATCCAGCCCGGCCTCGAAACCTGTGAGCCGTTCCGGCTCGAGCGCGGCGTTCGCCTGCGTGACCACCGGAAAAACGACGAAAGGACGATAGAGCTCGTTGAGTGTGGGCAGGCGCAATCCGCGATAGGTCGCGGCGCGCAGCGTCAGGGCATCGCTGGCTTCGTAAGCTGCGCCCGCCCGCCAGGAGAAGGTCCAACGGCGGCGATCGGGCGCTATTGTCTGCTCGACAAGCGCGTTTGCAGCGCTGCGAGCGGTGAAAAACCCGTCGGAGATCGCCGTCCGGTCGGCGCGCAGGCCACCAGTGAGCACCCACGACCCCAACGTCCAATCGTTTTCGACAAAGAACCCCAGATCGCTCGTTGCGCCGCCTGCGCGTCGCTTTTCGGTAAGATTGCCGGTAAAGGCGCTGTAGGCCTCTTCCTGCAGTTCCCCCTCCGCCCGCCGATAGTCGGCCCCCACCCGCAACACATGGTTCTCGCCCATCGGCGGGCGCAGTTCCAGTTTCCCTCCCAGCCCCGTGGAGGGCGTGTTGCGCTGGTCGAGAACGCGCACGAAGCGGGTTGAACTGATCACCAGGTTGGAAAAATTGCGCGTCTGCAGGTAGGCCAGCGCGTCGATCTTCCACTCTCCGCGGCCGACCAGCCGGATGCTGGCATCGGCGCCACTTGCGGAGCTGTCCGCACCCTCGAAGCGCAAGGTGCGAGCGTCGTCGAAGACGAGCCCGGCAGCCTGGAGTTCGAGCGACCCGCTGACCGGCGCCACCGCGCGTGCGTGAAAAGACCAGCTGTCGTAGCCCGCGCGCGCGGTTGCTGGAACGCGCTCGGCGGGCGGGGTGGTGAAAAACCCGGGACCGCGATCCCAACGTGCGCCGGCGACGACGTAGCCGGAACCCAGTTCAGCCGCGATCGCGCCGCTCGCTTCTGTTCCGCCGCGATCGTTGACCAGCACGCGGGCGGTCATGTCGTCGAGTGTCGCGGGTCCGGCGCTTTCCAGCTCGATCGTACCCGCCAGCGCGCCAGCCCCGAACGGCCCCGATCCGCCTCCCCGCGTTACCCGGATACGCTCGAGCCGTTCGGGAGCCAGAGCGGTCAGCGGGATGAATCCGAAGAAGGGATCGGCCACCGGCACCCCATCGAGCAACACGAGCGCGCGGCTCGTGGCGTTGCCGCCCAAGGCCCGCAGAGTGACGCCCTGCGCGCTGGGATTGGAGGAACGGCTGTCCGAGCGGCGGAACTGCTGAAAGCCGGCCACCGAGCCCAACACGTCCTCGATCCGTCCGGATGGTGAGGAGACAATCTGCTCGCGATCGAGCTGGCGAACCGAATAGGCGGGAACGGATGGCGTATCGGGCAGGCCTTCCCCGACAACGACGATGGTCTCATCATCATCTTCGGGGGGATGATCCCCATCCTGCCCCACGGCGGCGCAAGGCAGGCAAATTAGTACCCCTGCAAGAACGGCCCGTTGCGTCATCTTCGCCGCGCTAGCCAAACAGGTTGCACGAAGCAACGGGGCTGGCTTGCGCAGCCAAGCTGCGTTACGCTCGCGTCAACTCGGGAGAAGGGAAACGATGAGCGAAGCGGCAACCGATTTCGACGTCTTGATCGTCGGCGCGGGGATTTCCGGTATCGGGATGGCGGCGCACATGACTGCAAAGTGCCCCGGGCGCAGCTATGCGATGCTCGAACGGCGCGAAAACCTCGGCGGGACCTGGGACCTGTTCCGCTACCCGGGGATCCGGTCGGACAGCGACATGCATACGCTCGGCTTCGAGTTCGAGCCCTGGAAGCACGAAAAGTCGATTGCGGACGCCGCCGCCATTCTCGACTATCTCCATCGTATCGTGGATGAGCGCGACATCCGCCGCCACATCCGCTTTCGGCACAAGGTGGTATCGGCCGACTGGCGGGGCGCCGCGGCGCGCTGGCACATCACCGCGGAGACCGATGAAGGCGAGTGGAAGCATCTCACTGCGAATTGGCTCTATCTCGGCTCGGGCTATTACGATTACGACGAGCCCTACGATCCAGGCTTCGCATCCGGCAAGTTCGAGGGGCAGGTGGTTCACCCGCAATTCTGGCCCGGCGATCTCGATCACACCGGCAAAAAAATCGTCGTGATCGGCTCCGGTGCGACCGCGGTCACCATTGTGCCGGCAATCGCTGAAAAGGCGGGGCATGTCACCATGCTCCAGCGCACCCCCACCTGGATGTTCAGTCGCCCGGCCAAGGATGCGATCGCCAATTTCCTTCGCAAGATCCTGCCCGTGGAGACGGCCTATCGGATCACCCGATGGAAGAATATCAAGCTGCAGGATTTCGGTTTCAAGCGGGCCCGGACCAAGCCGGACAAGATGGCCGCCACGCTGCACAAGCGCATCCGCAAATCCATGGGCGAGGATTACGACCTTGCTCCCTTCACTCCGCCCTACAACCCCTGGGAGCAGCGGCTCTGCTTGGTTCCCGACGACGATTTGTTCGAGGCGCTCAAAAGCGGCAAGGCCGATATCGTCACGGGCCATATCGAACAATTCGAGAAAGGCGGCGTGCGGCTCAAATCGGGCGACCTCCTCGAGGCCGACATCGTCGTGACCGCCACCGGGCTAAAGCTGGCGATCGCGGGCAAAATCGATGTGGCGGTCGAGGGCGAGCCCGTCAATTTCGCCGAACACTTCTATTACAAAGGGTGCATGTTTTCCAATTTGCCGAACCTGGCGGTGGTGTTCGGATATCTCAATGCCAGCTGGACCCTGCGCGCCGACATCAATTCGGACTACATCTGCCGCGTCCTCAACCATATGGGGGGAACGGAAACCGACATCGCGATCCCGGTACTGACAGCAGAGGAGGAAGGAAAAATCGAGGAAGATGACATCTTCGATTTCTCCAGCGGGTATATCCAGCGCAGCAAGCATATCATGCCCAGGAACGCGACCGAATATCCGTGGCGGCTCAACCAGGAATACCTCGTCGATCGCAAGCAAATGGCGGCCGATTCGCTGGAGGACGGGTGGCTCGATTTCCGTCGGGCAAGCGACAACGCTCACGAAGCGGACGAACGGCTCGCAGCGGCACAGTAGCATTGCCGCGCGGCTCGGGTTAACGCAGCCGGGCATGAGCGCTGACGACAAAATCTGGACCGCAGGCCTGGTCGTCATCGGCGACGAGATTCTCTCGGGCCGGACGCATGACAGGAACATCGCACAGGTCGCGAGCTGGCTCCAGGTGCAGGGCATCCGCCTGGCCGAGGTCCGGGTGGTGCCCGACGATATCGAGCGCATCGTCGAGGCGGTGAACGCCTTGCGCGAGGCCTACGACTACCTCTTTACGACCGGCGGTATCGGACCCACGCATGACGATATCACCGTCGACGCGGTAGCGAAGGCGCTGGGCGTGGAAGTCGTGGTCCACCCCGAGGCGCGAGCGATCCTCGAGCGGTATTACAGCGACAAGGGCGGGCTGACCGATGCGCGGCTGCGGATGGCGCGCGTGCCCGAGGGCGCCGAACTGATCGCCAACCGCATGTCGGGCGCGCCCGGTATCAAGCGGGGCAATATCCACCTGATGGCAGGCGTACCGCATATCACCGCGGGCATGCTCGATGCGCTGACCGGCACGCTAGAGGGCGGCGCACCGTTGCTCAGCGAAACAATCGGGTGCTGGACCGCCGAAAGCGAAGTCGCTGATGTTTTGCGCGAAGTGGAGAGGGCCCACCAGAACTGCCAGATCGGCAGCTATCCATTTTACCGCGATGGCAAGGTCGGCGCGAACTTCGTCGTCCGCTCGACCGACGCGCAGGCTCTCGCCAGCGCAGTCGACACTCTGTGCGAGGCGCTGGGCGAAGTGGGACGAGACTTCACGCCCGGCGGGATCTGAGGACTCCGCGCGCTGCCGTAAGATGATATCCGATCAGCCGCGCACGCCCATGGTGGTATAGCTCTTGCCCGAGTCTTCGCCACATCCGGTCACGACCAGTCGCCGCACCATCTCCTTGGCATAGCCCGTCGCCTGATCGACCGCACCTTCGCCCCGCATTTCTACCGGAGGATGCCGATAGTCGATGCGGAACATGTCCAGCCGCCCCGTGATCCATGTGCCGTGCTGACCGGGAACAGCCAAAAGCCCGTTTGCGTTTGGTTTCTTAACAGGAAAAGGATGACCAGTGATCAAGCGAAGAATTCCCAAACATGTAGGGTTCATTCCTGACGGGAACCGCCGATGGGCTGTCGCGCGTGGCTTGGATAATCACGAAGGTTACCATCATGGCATAGGTCCCGGTGTAACGCTGCTGGAGCAGTGCAAGGACGCCGGGATCGCAGAAGCTTCCATCTACTGTTTTACGAAAGATAATACAAAACGTCCAACAATCCAGAAGGATGCCTTTAAGCAGGCCTCGCTCGCATTCGCCCGCGAAGTGATTTCCAGAGGAGCAGCATTACTGGTGGTGGGTGATGAATGCGGCGCCAATTTTCCACCCGAACTGTTGGAGTACCGAGAGCGGAAAGGTCAGGGCCTTCGGGTGAATCTCCTTATCAACTACGATTGGGCGTGGGATCTCAACGGGCTGGCCCAAGGCACGCTGCGTTCGGCAGATGTATCTCGTCTCGATCTCGTGGTTCGCTGGGGGGGTGGCCGTCGGTTGAGCGGTTTCCTACCGGTGCAATCCGTTTACGCCGACTTCTATGTTCAAGATGAATACTGGCCGGATTTCGAGCAGTGCCACTTCGAACAAGCACTCGCCTGGTTCAGTTTGCAGGATCAAACCCTAGGAGGCTAAACTACGCTTCCTACCCCCTTTCTACAGGCTGGACATGCACGTTCCTTCGTCACTACGACGAGAGCCAATCACTCCTTAAATCTCAACCCCAATTATGTGCCATAGGTGCTGACGGGGAACAGTCTCCCATTGTGCACTCTCCTTCGCGCGTCTCACCGATATAACGCGCGCCGGATGGCTTCTTTCCCGGTTCCGCGGTTCCAAAGCAAAGAGCCGGAGGATCGCTCCCCCGGCTCGTGCAATTTTCGATAGTCAGTAGGAAAGCGTTTTCTTTACGCGCCCTCGACCTCCGCAAGATCGACCTTGAGGCCGGGCCCCATTGTGCTGGTGAGCGAGATTTTCTTGACGAACTTGCCCTTGACGCCGCTCGGCTTGGCCTTGACGATCGCCTCGGTCAGCGCCTTGAAGTTCTTCTTCAGGTCCTCGTCCTTGAACGAAAGCTTGCCGATGCCGGAATGGATGATGCCCTGCTTCTCGACCCGGAATTCGACCTGGCCGCCCTTGGCGTCCTTGACCGCCTGCTCCACATTGGGAGTGACGGTGCCGAGCTTGGGATTGGGCATCAGACCCTTGGGGCCGAGCACCTTGCCCAGCCGCCCGACGACGCCCATCATGTCGGGCGTTGCGATCACGCGGTCGTAATCGAGATTGCCGGCAGCCATGTCTTCCATCAGGTCTTCCGCGCCCACCTTGTCGGCTCCGGCCGCGAGCGCCTTGTCGGCGTTCTCGCCCTTGGCGAACACCGCGACGCGCACATCCTTGCCGGTGCCCGAGGGCAGCGACACCATGCCGCGGACCATCTGATCGGCGTGGCGCGGATCGACCCCCAGGTTCATTGCGACCTCGACCGTCTCATCGAACTTCGCCTTGTGCTCGCGCAACGTAGCGATCGCCTCGTCGACGGTGTAGAACTTCTCGCGGTCGATCAGGGAGACGGTCTGCTGCTTTTTCGTCTGCTTCGCCATGATCAGCCCTCCACCACTTCGAGGCCCATCGAGCGCGCAGAGCCCTCGATGATCTTCATCGCCTGATCGATATCGTTCGCGTTGAGGTCGGCCATCTTTGTCTCGGCAATTTCCTTGACCGCGCTGCGCCTGATCGTTCCGGCGGAGACCTTGCCCGGCTCCTTCGAACCCGATTTCAGCTTCGCCGCCTTCTTCAACAGGAAGCTGGCGGGCGGGGTCTTGGTAATGAAGGTGAAGCTGCGATCCGCATAGACGGTGATCTTGGTCGGGATCGGCGCGCCCTTTTCCATCTCCTGCGTGGCGGCATTGAACGCCTTGCAGAATTCCATGATGTTGACGCCTCGCTGGCCCAGCGCGGGGCCGATCGGGGGGCTTGGGTTGGCGGCGCCCGCGGGCACCTGAAGGTTGATGTAACCTTCGATCTTCTTGGCCATGACTGGCCTCCTTTCTCACTGTCGCGACGGCCTTGGGCCGAAGCTCATGGTAAGCGGTCAAGCGTTCCGCCGGGGCAGAACTCCCGCATGGGTTCCCGATGCTGTCGCCTGGGAAGGCGCGCAATTAGCGAATTTGGCCCGAAACGCAAGCGATTCTCCGCCCCAGGCACTCCATCAGGTCCGAACTGGCAGCGAAATCGATACCGGTCAGGGCTTCCGTCAGCCGGTCGGCCGCGGGCGCAGCGCTGCAGGCTGGGCATCTTCGGCGACCTGCTGTTCGGATCGGAGAACGAGTACGGGCAGGGGGTGGCCGAGATTACGGTGGGTCCGCAGATGGGGACGATCCAGACTTATGCCGATGTGGCGTGGGCGGGCGAGAGGCGCGGGCTGCGCCAGTAGTTCCGATGACGTCAACCATCGGCACGGGACATACCGTGCGGATGTGCTATTATCCGCAATCGATTCGGAGGCAACCTTGCTTTTATTTCTTTCCTTGCTGGTCTTGCAGCCGGTTTCAACCGAAGCGATTTTGGCCGACACAGTGCAGATCCCCTTTGACTTTGACGTCGACGGGCCAGAAGGCGATGCACTCGATTCATGGGCTGGCTGTGCTGCTGAGCGCGCACGCCTTTTAACTCCCAACACTGCAGATAGCGCAGAAACCATAGCGACGGCGGCCAGCATGTCGTGCACTGACTGGCGAACTTCCTTCTTGCAGAATGGCGGACGCATCTCGGCGGGTGAGCAGATAGTAATTCAGGCCGTAACCCTTGATGTGCTGATGCGCCGCGCCGGAATTTCCGAATTCCCGCCTGAATTATCCTTTGATGATGCTGAAAGCTGCCTCATGGAGGAGGAGGGCGCGCTCACAGCCGAGGCTACTGCCTGTTAAGGAAGCGGCGGATCATAGCCCACCCTCCATCACACCGCCCATCTCCTCGCCGCCACCCAGCGCATTCCCGAAATCCGGCATCCGCGGCGCGGGGCCCGCGCCCGTCAGCGCTCCCGGCCCGAGATAATACCCATTGCCCTGTTCTCTCGCATATTGTTCCGTCCGCTGATAGCTGCGCGCGATCCGCTCGCCCGTCGCCGCTTCGGCCACCCAGTCCACCAGCAGCCGTTCATAG
>JBBSMH010000026.1:0-12314 GCA_038233275.1 Sphingomonadales bacterium
ATTACGGCTCGAAAGACAACATCTTCCGCTCTCTGGCGCGGGCAGGCGCAAGGGTGACGGTGGTCCCCGCGCGCACTTCGCTCGAAGAGATCATGGATTTAAAGCCCGACGGCGTGTTCCTCTCCAACGGTCCCGGCGATCCGGCGGCGACGGGCGAATATGCCGTGCCGGTGATCAAGGGGCTGCTCGATCGCGACGTGCCGCTGTTCGGTATCTGCCTCGGCCACCAGATGCTCGGCCTCGCAGCGGGGGCGAAGACCGCCAAGATGTTCCAGGGCCACCGCGGCGCCAACCACCCGGTCCAGCGGGTCGGGGAAGGGTGGGGGACAAGCGAGGGGCTGGTCGAGATTACTGCCATGAACCATGGCTTCGCGGTCGATGGCGACAGCCTGCCCGCGGGCGTGGAGCAGACCCATGTCTCGCTCTTCGACGGCACCAATTGCGGGATTGCGATCACCGGCAAGCGCGCCTTCGGGGTGCAATACCACCCCGAGGCAAGCCCGGGGCCGCAGGACAGCTTTTACCTGTTCGAGAAGTTCGTGGGGATGTTGGGGTGAAGTACAACGATACGGACAGGAGGCTTCTTATCGCCCTTCGCGAGGGTAAACATATCGGAGGCAATCCTGCATTCCCGCGCGAACTGCTGGATGTTGAGTGGAAGGAAGCCGATGCCTCGTTTCGGAGATTGAGGGAGTGGCGGCTCGTAAGAAGCAGACCCGACGATGCGAAGCTAGGTTCGCCATGCTGTCGCCTTACAGACTATGGCATCTCAGAAGCTGATATCTTGATTGAGATGCGGAATTTAGACATTGCACGTCACGCTGAGGCCACAAAGACAAAAGCGCCGGTCGATTGGTCGAAGTCAGGTGCGGTAGCCGCATGGGTCATTATTCCACTGACGATCATCGGTTTTTTGATCATGATCTACCTGGATAATAACTAATGCCCAAACGCACTGACATCTCTTCGATCCTCGTCATCGGTGCCGGCCCGATCATCATCGGGCAGGCGTGCGAGTTCGACTATTCGGGCACGCAGGCGATCAAGGCGTTGAAGGAGGAGGGCTACCGGGTGATCCTGGTCAACTCCAACCCCGCCACCATCATGACCGATCCGGAAATGGTCGCCGGCGAAAACGGGGGACCCGACGGGGCGACCTATATCGAGCCGATCACGCCCGAGGTGGTCGCGAAAATCATCGAGAAGGAACGGCCCGACGCCATCCTGCCGACGATGGGCGGACAGACCGCGCTCAATTGCGCGCTCAAGCTCGACGAGATGGGCGTACTGGAGAAATACGGCGTCGAGATGATCGGGGCGCGCGCCGATGCCATCGACAAGGCGGAAAACCGCCAGCGCTTCCGCGAGGCAATGGATGCGATCGGGCTGGAAAGCGCGGCGTCGGGCATCGCCAATACCGTGGACGAAGCCTTCGAAGTGCTCGAGCGCACGGGCCTGCCGGCGATCATCCGCCCCAGCTTTACGCTCGGCGGTACCGGTGGCGGGATCGCCTACAACCGCACCGAGTTCGAACGGATCGTGCGAGAAGGACTCGATGCATCGCCCACCACCGAAGTGCTGATCGAGGAATCGCTGCTCGGCTGGAAAGAGTTCGAGATGGAGGTGGTGCGCGACCGCAAGGACAATTGCATCATCGTCTGCTCGATCGAGAACGTCGATCCGATGGGCGTGCATACGGGCGATTCGATCACCGTCGCTCCGGCGCTGACGCTGACCGACAAGGAATACCAGATCATGCGTAGCGCCAGCATCGCTGTCTTGCGCGAAATCGGCGTCGAAACAGGCGGTTCCAACGTACAGTTCGCAGTCAATCCCGAAGACGGGCGGCTGATCGTGATCGAGATGAACCCACGCGTCTCGCGTAGTTCCGCGCTGGCATCCAAGGCAACCGGCTTTCCCATCGCGCGCGTCGCCGCCAAGCTGGCGGTGGGTTACACGCTCGACGAGATCACCAACGAGATCACCGGCGCAACGCCCGCCAGTTTCGAGCCCACGATCGACTATGTCGTCACCAAGATTCCGCGCTTCGCCTTCGAGAAGTTCAAGGGTTCGGACACCAGCCTTTCGACCGCGATGAAATCGGTGGGCGAGGTGATGGCGATCGGTCGCAGTTTCCAGGAGAGCGTGCAAAAGGCGCTGCGCAGTCTCGAGACGGACCTCGACGGGTTCAACCGCGTGCCCGCGCTCGAAGGGGCAGGGCACGACCAGATTACCGCCACGCTGAGCCAGCGCACCCCCGACCGCATCCTCAATATCGCGCAGGCCTTCCGCGAAGGCTTCAGCGTCGAGGAAATCCAGGGCGTGACCGGATACGATCCGTGGTTCCTGCGGCAGATCGAGGGGATCATCTACGAAGAAGCCATGATCGGCCACAATGGCCTGCCAAATACCGCCGACGAGCTGCGCCGCCTCAAGGCGATGGGCTTTTCCGACCGGCGGCTCGCCACGCTCGCGGTGCGCTCGGTCGGCGTCGCAGGCGGGCTGGGAGAGACGCAGGCCAAGCGTTCGGGCCTGCTCCACGATGCGCTGCGCGCAATGGCGGGCGCGACCAGCGAGGACGAGGTGCGCCGCCTGCGCGACAAGCTGGGCGTGCGCCCGGTGTTCAAACGGATCGACAGCTGCGCTGCCGAATTCGAGGCGGTGACGCCCTACATGTACTCGACCTACGAGGCCCCCAGCTTCGGCGAGCCGGAGAACGAGGCCGATCCCTCCGACCGCAAGAAGGTGGTTATTCTCGGCGGCGGACCCAACCGGATCGGGCAGGGCATCGAGTTCGACTATTGCTGCGTCCACGCCTGTTTCGCGCTCGCCGAGGCCGGGTTTGAGACCATCATGGTCAACTGTAACCCGGAGACCGTCAGCACCGATTACGACACCTCCGACCGGCTCTATTTCGAGCCGCTGACCGAGGAGGACGTGCTGGAGATCCTGCGGGTCGAGATGTCGCGCGGGGAGCTGGCGGGGGTGATCGTCCAGTTCGGCGGTCAGACACCGCTCAAGCTTGCCGCCGCGCTCGAACGCGCAGGCATTCCTATTCTGGGCACAAGCCCCGATGCGATCGACCTGGCTGAAGACCGCGAACGCTTCGCCAAGCTGGTCAACAAGCTCAAGCTCAAGCAGCCGCGCAACGGCATCGCCAAGAGCCGCGACGAGGCGGCGGCGGTGGCGCGCACCATCGGCTATCCGGTGCTGCTGCGCCCCAGCTACGTTCTCGGCGGCCGCGCAATGGAAATCGTCGACAGCGAGGCGCAGCTCGATGATTACATCGCCACCGCGGTCAACGTCTCGGGCACCAGCCCGGTGCTGGTCGACGAATATTTGCGCGATGCCGTGGAATGCGACGTCGATGTGGTCAGCGACGGCGAGGAGGTGCGCATCGCCGGCGTGATGCAGCATATCGAGGAAGCCGGGGTCCACTCGGGAGACAGCGCCTGCTCGCTGCCACCCTACAGCCTCTCTGCCGAGATCGTTTCCGAGATGGAACGGCAGGCGAGGGAGCTGGCGCTCGCGCTCGACGTGCGTGGGCTAATGAACGTCCAGTTCGCGGTGAAGGATGGCGAGGTCTACCTGATCGAGGTCAATCCGCGGGCCAGCCGCACCGTGCCCTTCGTCGCCAAGGCGATCGGGCGCCCGGTCGCGAAGATTGCCAGCCTGGTAATGGCGGGCAGCAAGCTTTCCGAATTCGAGCCCTTCGAGGTTCGGCCCGGTCACATGGCGGTGAAGGAAGCGGTGTTCCCCTTCAGCCGTTTCCCCGGCGCCGACCCCGTGCTGTCGCCCGAGATGAAATCGACCGGCGAGGTGATGGGGATCGACGAGAGCTTCCCTGCCGCTTTCTTCAAGGCGCAACTCGGCGCGGGGATGAGCCTGCCGAACAAGGGAACGCTGTTCGTCTCGGTCAAGGACAGCGACAAGCAGTCGATCGTGCCCGCGGTAAGGACCCTGCTCGAGCAGGGCTTTGCCGTAATAGCCACCGGGGGGACCCAGGCCTTCCTCGCCGAACAGGGTCTCAACGTCACCCGGGTCAACAAGGTCGCCGAGGGACGCCCGCATGTCGTCGATGCGATCATCGATGGCGAGGTGCATCTGATCTTCAATACCACCGAGGGGTGGCAGTCGCTGCTCGACAGCAAATCCATCCGGGCCACGGCGCTGGAGAAGAAAATCCCCTATTACACAACGGCCGCCGCCTCTCTGGCCGTGGCGCGGGCGATTTGCGAGGTCTCGTCGAGCCAGCTTGAAGTGCGCTCGCTTCAGTCTTATTATAGCGGCTGACTCAACGCGTTTTCTCCGACATCGAGGCTCCCAGGCGAACCGCGCGAAACTGCGGGCCGGTCTCGAATTGTCGCTGGATAGGAAGGAACAGGGGCCGATGGAAAAGGTACCGATGCTGGCCGAAGGCTATGAGAAGCTGACGGCGGATCTCAAGACGTTGCGTGCCGAGCGTCCGAAAATCGTCGCCGCGATCGAGGAAGCGCGCGCGCACGGCGATTTGTCGGAAAATGCCGAATACCACGCGGCGAAGGAACGCCAGGGGCAGGTGGAGGCGCAGATTGCCGAGATCGAGGACAAGGTGACCCGTGCGCAGATCATCGATCCCACCACGCTTTCGGGCGACCGGATCGTGTTCGGGGCCACAGTGACGCTGCTCGACGAGAACGACAAGCCGGTGAAATACCAGATCGTCGGCCAGACAGAAGCCGATGCAAACGGTGGACGCATTTCCTACAATTCCCCCATCGGCCGCGCGCTGATTGGCAAGCAGGTCAGCGACGAGATCGAGGTGACCGTGCCCTCGGGCGACAGGTTCTATCTGGTCGACAAGATCGAGTACATTTAGGGCCGCTGACGCGGCGGCTCAGGCAAGCCGTTTTTCCATCGCGAAATTGTGGATGGCGACGCCCTCGATATCGAAATCGCGGCGGTGGATCACCTCGTAACCGGCGCGCTCGAACGCGGGCCGGGCAAGCTCGCTTGCCTCGGTGCAAAGCCGCGCGATCGCATGGGGGCGGGCAAAATGCTCGGCCGCGGCAAGCAGCTGGTCGGCCAGGCCGCGGCGCGTATGATCGGGGTGGCAATAGAGGTGGTCGAGATGGCCGTCCGGCTCGAGCAGCGCATAGGCGACGGGCGTATCGTCCGAGCCCACCGCTACGAACACGAATGCTCCGGTGGCGACCCGCTCTTTCAGATCGACATCTGTGTCGAACCGCCCCGCCCATGCCGCGACCTGATCTTCGGCATAGGCCTCAGGGCCCAGCGTGCGGATTGCGGCGCCTGCTATCCTTTCGAGCGTGGCCGCATCGCCTTGGCGGTAGGGGCGTATGGTATAGGCCACGTCGCCGCTGCCTCAAGCCGCCGGGTCGAGCAGCTTGTGAAGGTGCACCACCACATATTTCATCTCCGCGTCGTCAACCGTGCGCTGGGCATTCGATCTCCACGCCTCTTCGGCGGCTTCATAGTCGGAAAAAACCCCGACGACATGGATGCTTTCGGGGTCCTGGAACTCGATGCTCCTCGGATCGGTCACGCGCCCGCCCATCACGAGGTAGAGCGTCTGCTTGCTAGTGGTTTCCATCGGCTGTGCTTTCCGGTGCGGTGGTGCTTCGCGCGCCGCACTAACGAAAGCGGCGCGACAGGCAAGCCCGCCGCGCCGCTCTTAAGGTCGATCCCGCTCAGTGCGTCAGGCGCGAGCGCAGATCGCGAAGCGTCCTGCCGGCCTTGCGACTGGCGCGGCGCGAGGTGCCGCGCAGCGCGTCTCCAGCGACGTCGGAGCGATAGGCTGCATCGCGGCGCGCGGTGCGCGCAGCGGAACCTACGGCCTCGCCGATGTCTTGCAGTTTGTCCGAGCCTGCGCGCGCCGCGGCGGAGGCGGTGGTACCCGCCTTGTCCCACGCAGTCAGACCATAGGTCATCGCGGCATCGGCAGCGAGCCCGGCAAGCACGCCGGTGCGGCGGCCAAGCCGGCGGCCGGGCCTGGTCATTGCGCCGATCAGCAGACCGACGACCGCTACGCCGGCGACCGTTGCGAGCGGGTGCTTCTTGACGAAATCCGTCGCGGTGTCGGCCGCCTCCTTGGCGCTATCGGCCAGCGTGCGTTCTTCGTTGCGCTTCTCGCCGGCCTTCACCTTGCGCTTGATCTCCGCGCGCTTGGCGTCGGTCTTGGCAGGCTCGATCGATTTGGATTTGTTGGTTTTGGCCATGGGAAGTTCTCCGGTGAATATTTGTCTGTCTAACCAATGCGGCGGGACTACGCCTGTTCCGGAGCTTCAGTCTCGTCATCGTCCTGCGCGTCGCGTTCGAACAAGTCGATAATCGGATTCCGGGCGAACCATAGGACGACGGCGGCGATCAACGCGGCGAGCACGCCCTTGTTGTCGCCGGCCACTTCGACCGCCTCGTCATAGATGTCGCTGGCTTCCCCGCCGATCCGATCCATGGCGCGCGCGGCGAAGCCCTTGTTGGCCAGATCGCTTTTGAGATTGTAGAAGTCGGCCTCGACCAAGGCGCGGGCCGAATTCCGCAGGTAGAGATCCTCTAACATCTGTTCGCGGCGGCGCGTCATTGCCAGCTCATTTCTTTTCCTCGCCGAACGCCCAGCGCAGATCATCGATCTTGCTCCGCAGTTTGGACAAAAGGACCGCCAACGTCGCCAATAGCACGCCCACGACGATCGCCGTGGCGATCCAGGCCCCCACCAAGGGAGTGAGTGCGATGACCAGCCCGACGGTCAGCCCGATCAGCGCCAGATGAAACACTCCGAAAGCGCCGGCGGCGTAGAGTGCGGCGTATTTGAGCCGATTGGCCGAATAGGCGGCGCGGCTCTTCTGATACTGGATTTCGGCATCGACATAGGTCTTCCCGTCCTCGAACATGGCCGAGATGTCCTCGGTCAGCGACGCCTCACGCGTATCGCCGCCCTCGCTCGGGTCCTGTCCGAAATCTTCGGGAACGTGGAGCGGAGCGGAACCGTGCGGTGTCTGCTCCGTCTCGTGGTCCTGGATATCCAATCTGCGCCCTCCTGGCGGGCGGCTGCTTACTTGCGCGAGCCGCTGAACAGCCGCGAAAGCATGAAACCGAAGACGGCTGCAAGGCCTACGGCCATGCCCGGGCTTTTGCGCACCATTTCGCGAGCGTCCTCGCCCAGCTCGTCCACGCTCTTGCTGTCGAGGCTGGTGGCGGTTTCATTGAGCTTGCGCGAGGCAGTGCGCGCGTAGTCACCGTATTGGGCGCCAAGCCGCTCATCCGCGGTCTCTGCGCTGTCGCCCACGGCACGGGCCAGTGCCGTGATACTCTCGCTCAGCTTGGCCTTGCCTTCGGTAGCGAGTTCCTTGCCTTTCACCTTGGCTTCGGCGCCGTAGTTCTTGGCTTCAGACATGAGGTCTTGGCTGCGGCCACGCGCCTGGTCGCGGTAAGCCACGGCGCGGTCCTTGCCCTCGGCACGCAGAGCGGCAGCGCCTGCCTTGGCTTCCTCGAGGGCTGCGTTGAAGCGCGATTTGGCCTCCGAGCGGTTGTCGCTCGTGAAGCTCGGATCGGCGCTCGCACCTGTGTTGGTGCCGGGAGTGCTATTTGTGGTGGTAGCGGTGTTGGTCACGGCTGCGGTTTCCTTTGCTTGGGCTGTTTGGACCACGGTCTTGCGCGGCTTTATGCTGGTGGATTTGCGGGAGGTCGATTTCCCGGCTTTGCTGGATTTCCCGGTTCCCGTCGTGTCGGCCATTTGTCCTGCCCTCTCATGGATTGGTTGTCATTTCCAGGGGTTGTCATTTCCGAGGCCTATCGGCCCGAACCCGTCGTTCTCCATTGCAACGCAACTTGCACGGCAATGTTCCGCACAATAGAGCGCTCTCGAGCCACCTATCTGGTCGGTGTCCTATGCGATTACAACACCTCGACGGAGTTTGAGTTCCCCATGACCGCAATTCTCGATCTTCACGCGCGCGAAATCCTCGATAGCCGAGGTAATCCTACCGTGGAGGTCGATTGCCTGCTCGAAGACGGCAGTTTTGGTCGCGCCGCTGTTCCTTCGGGCGCTTCGACGGGAGCGCACGAGGCGGTCGAGCTGCGCGATGGCGACAAGGGCCGCTATCTGGGCAAGGGTGTGACCAAGGCGATCGAAGCGGTGAACTCGGAATTGCGCGACCTGCTGGTCGACAATTTCGAGGCCGAGGACCAGCGCGATATCGACCACGCAATGGTCGCGCTGGACGATACCCCCAACAAGGCTCGCCTCGGCGCCAACGCTATACTGGGCGTGAGCCTGGCGGTGGCCAAGGCCGCCGCCAACGCACGGGGCCTGCCGCTTTATTCCTATGTCGGCGGGGCTGCGGCGCATACGCTTCCCGTGCCGATGATGAACATCATCAACGGCGGCGAGCATGCCGACAACCCGATCGACATCCAGGAATTCATGATCATGCCGGTCGGGGCGGATACGCTCGCGGAAGCGGTCCGCTGGGGCGCGGAGGTGTTCCACACGCTTAAAGGCAAGCTGAAGGAGAAGGGGCTGGCCACAGCGGTCGGGGACGAGGGCGGCTTTGCACCCGATCTGGCGAGCACGCGCGATGCCCTCGATTTCATCATGGCCTCGATCGACCAGGCCGGGTTCAAGCCGGGCGAGGATATCGTGCTGTCGCTCGACTGCGCCGCGACCGAGTTTTATCGCGACGGCAAATACGAGATCTCGGGCGAGAATCTCTCCCTTGGCGGGCAGGAAATGGCCGAATATCTGGAAAAGCTCTGCCGCGACTACCCGGTCCGTTCGATCGAAGATGGCATGGCTGAAGACGATTTCGAGGGGTGGAGGGCGCTAACCCAGCGGATCGGAGGCGAGGTGCAACTGGTCGGCGACGATCTGTTCGTCACCAACCCGCAGCGGCTGCGCGATGGCATCGACCGGGGCCTTGCCAATTCGCTGCTGGTGAAGGTCAACCAGATAGGAACGCTTTCCGAAACGCTCGATGCGGTGAACATCGCGCATCGCGCGGGCTATACCTCGGTGATGAGCCACCGTTCGGGCGAGACCGAGGACGCGACTATCGCCGATCTTGCGGTGGCGACCAACTGCGGACAGATCAAGACCGGGAGCCTCGCGCGTTCCGATAGGCTCGCCAAATACAATCAGCTTATCCGCATCGAGGAAGAGCTGGGGGACAGCGCGGCTTATGCCGGGCGCAGCTGTTTCGGGCGCAATTCCGTCTGACAGGATGGGAGAGGCGGTCCTTTTCGCCCCCGCCCCACTGTACACGAGATCCAATGAAGGTGCGTGTCAGGAGCATTCGCCTTCGATTTCCTCCTCGACCTCGTGCTCTATCTCGTGCTCGATCGGCTCGACTCGCTCCATCACCTCGCGGTTCTTGCGGCTCAGCAGATATTGCCACACGCCCCACGCGTTAATGGCAAGGAGGATCGCATTCATCGCCGCTATCGGCATCGCGTCCGAAGTGAGCCCCGAGACGATCCAGGTCACCGAAACCGCGCAGAAAAGGACAAAGCCCCAGCCGGTGACCTTCCGCCCCAGGTCGGCCGCGATCAGCCCTGCGGCGAACATGGTGCCGATCGCGGCGATCCATTCGAGTGGTCCGTTCATCCTACGAGCAAGCGCTGCGACCCGCGATTGTTCCAGAACGAAAAGCTGGCGATGTGGTGATGGTCAGCTCGCAAAGCCCTGCCGCAGCTCCAGCATCGCCATCGCGGCTTTCGCCGCCTCGCCGCCCTTGTCCTTGAGCGCCGGGTCTGCCCGGACAAGAGCCTGCTGCTCGTTTTCGACGGTGAGAATGCCGTTGCCGATGGCAAGCCCGTCCAGGGTCAGCGCCATGATCCCTCGTGCGCTTTCGCCAGCGACGATTTCGAAGTGATATGTCTCTCCGCGGATCACCACACCGATGGCAACGAAGCCGTCATAGCGCCTGCTCTGGGCGGCCAAGGCGATCGCGCCCGGAATTTCGAGCGCACCGGGCACCGTCAGGATCTCCACCTCGTGGCCGGCATCCTCCAGCGCGGTCCGCGCTCCGCTGACGAGCATATCGTTGAGGCACTCGTAGAAGCGGGCCTCGACGATCAGGAAACGGGCCATCGCCTCACTCCGGTATGGGCATATGCCCGACGATCTCGAGGCCATAGCCCCCGATCGCGACGACATTGGGGGTGGAATTGCTGAGCAGGATCATCTCGTGCACGTCGAGGTCGGCGAGTATTTGCGAGCCGATTCCGACATTGCGAAACTCGTCGTCGGGCCCGTAGTCGCCGGTGGGAGCATGCCCGCGAGTGAGGATCACGATGACGCCCGACCCGTGATCGCCCACAGCTTTCATCGCGCGTTGCAACGTGCGCTTGCGCGGGCCGGGTTGCCCCAGGATATCGTCGAAAATCGAAATGGGGTGCACACGGGCGAGGGTGGGCTCGCCGGGCATCACGCGGCCCTTCTGCACGACGTAGCTCTCGCTCCCGTCCACCCGGTTGCGATAGGTAAGCAGCCGCCAGGTACCGCCGTAGTCGGATTCGAATTGGCGCTCCCCGACGCGCTCGACGAGGTGGTCCTTGCGGCTCCGGTATTCGATCAAATCGCGGATCGTGCCGATCTTGAGCCCATGCTTGCGCGCGAAGGCGATCAGATCGTCGAGCCGTGCCATCGAACCGTCCTCGCTCATGATCTCGCAGATCACCCCCGAAGGATTGAGCCCGGCAAGCCGCGCGATGTCCACCGCCGCTTCCGTATGGCCCGCGCGCACGAGCACTCCGCCCTCGCGAGCGGTGAGCGGGAAGACGTGGCCCGGCGTGACGATATCCTGCGGGCCCTTGCTGGCATCGATCGCCACTGAAACGGTGCGCGCGCGGTCGGCGGCGCTGATCCCGGTGGTCACGCCTTCGCGCGCCTCGATCGAGATAGTGAAGGCGGTCTGCATGCTCTCGCGATTGTTGCGAGTCATCGGCTCGAGCCCGAGCGCTTCGACCCGTGAGCGGTCGAGCGCGAGGCAGATCAGCCCGCGGCCGTGAGTAGCCATGAAATTGATTGCCTGCGGGGTCGCCATCTGCGCGGGGATGATGAGGTCGCCCTCGTTCTCGCGGTCCTCGTCGTCGACCAGGATATACATCCGCCCGTTGCGCGCCTCGTCGATGATTTCCTCGATCCCCACGAGCACCGGGCTGTCGTCGTGCTGCACGAGAAATCGCTCGAGCTTGCCCAGCGTATCCGCAGTCGGGTTCCAGCTATCTTCGGTGCAATCGCGCAGGGTGTTGGCATGGAGACCCGCCGCACGGGCGAGACCGGACTTGCTCAGCGCGCCTTCGCTCACCAGCGCGCGAACTTTCTCTACAACGGTAGCCATACACAACAGCTATCACATCGAAATGTGAGGTGCAATGACCCAGTATCACATTGCAAGAGAGGTGGTGGACGCACTAGGGCTCGAACCTAGGACCCGCTGATTAAGAACTGGCCTTAAGGTCTTGGCAAAGCGCAATAAATCGTTTCATTCTGTTGCTTGGGCAACGCAATTGCAGGCTGAGCGTTGGCAGTACGGAGCGGATCGTTGCGCTCCATAGCAACCAATTGTCGGCTTCTGATGCCCCGCTGGTACCCTGCTAGCATATGATGACGGCATTCATCGGACCAGCTCGACCACTTCGACCCCAAGGCTACTTTGCAGCGGCCTCAGGCTGTCGGGAAATTGGCGCCCGACCACGAGAACCGCATCAAGGCCGTAGTTGGCACCTTGGAATGCACGTTCGGCTTCCATAACCGCGCAATATTTGACGCACTGGAACAGTCCGCGCGTTAGATCAACGTCGTTGGATATGTGAGACTTGACCTCGACGGCGAGCATCCTGTTCCGGGCGTGGAATAGGACATCAAGCTTATCGCCGGAAGGTAGCGGCGCTTCCAAGGTGCCGAAGGGGAACGCTGACGGCAGACCGACAACCGTTGGATTTGCGCGGACAGACTCCTTCAACGCACGGTGCTCTGGACCTTCGCCGCCACCGCCGCTCTTCCCGTTTTTCGCCTTGTCGATGATGTCCGCAGCATCGGACGTTGCAGGGGCCAATGCGCAGGCCTTCAGAACCTCGTTCCAGCGTGGGTATGCAAAGATGTCATGCCAATACCCGTCGAGGTAAGCCCGCTTGGCGGCTGGGGTGAGGCCTTGGTATCCGCCCAGTCGGTCCGCAAGGAAGCCTTCAAAGCCGCTGCCGGGTAAACGACTTTGCTGGTTGATGACCAGCGACTGGATATGCGGAATTCCCCCGTCCCATCCCGGCTTTCGCGCCAATTCCTGTAGAGTCACGCCGACGCTACCGAGAACCCA
>JBBSMH010000027.1:0-12238 GCA_038233275.1 Sphingomonadales bacterium
ATATCAGCCCCCACCCAGTCTTTCGCTTCGACAAGACGTCCAAGCGCGACTGCTGCAAAAAAACGTCCCGGCAGATCGACATTGGGAATAGCTGGCGGGGAACATGCGGATAGACTGCTCGCGGCGAAACTTGCCGCTACGGCGCTGGTCGCAAAGAACTCACGGCGAGAGATCGTCATGCGAAGAGCTTACCCCAGCCCAGCCCGCTCCAGCAACCCCGCTGTGCTCGCGTCGAAGCCCCCACCGCCCGCCTCGATCGTCTTGGCCATCTGCTTGCCCAATTCGACTCCGAACTGGTCGAAGGGGTTGATCCCCATCAGCACGGCATTGGCGAAGACGCGGTGTTCGTGGAAGGCGATCAGCGCGCCCAGCGTCGCGGCGTCGAAATCGTCGGCGAGGATGGTCGCGCTGGGGCGGTCGCCGGGGAAGTGGCGCGCCGGGTCCTCTCCCTTCTTGCCCGCCATCAGCGCCGCGCCTTGCGCGAAGCAGTTCATCAGCAGGATGCGGTGGTGCGCGGGATCGAGTTCGTCGCCGGGCGCCACGCTGGCGATGAAATCGACCGGCACGAGATGCGTGCCCTGGTGGAGCAGCTGGAATACGGCGTGCTGCGCGTCGGTGCCCACCCCGCCCCAGGTGATCGGCGCGGTGGGGCCATCGATCGGTTGCTGGCTGGCGGTTACGCGCTTGCCGTTGCTCTCCATCTCGAGCTGCTGGAGATAGGCTGGGAAGAGCCGCAGCCGCTCGTCATAGGCGAAGACCGCGCGGGTCTGGCAGCCGCGCACGCGCGTGTAATAGCGCTCGGCAAAAGCGGCGCGCAGCACCAGATTGTCGCGTCCGTCGGTATCCCGGAAGTGCCGGTCAACCGCCGCCGCGCCTGCCAGCATTGCGCGGAAATCCTCCATCCCCACCGCCAGCGCGATGGGAAACCCGATGCTCGACCAGATCGAATAGCGCCCGCCGACGCTCTCCTGGAAGGGCAGGATGCGCGTTTCATCGACGCCCCATTCGACCGCCTTTTCCGGGTCGGCGGTGAGCGCGATCACGCGGCCCGAGGGGTCGGACACGCCATTGTCCGCCAGCCATCGGAGCGCGCTGTCGGCGTTGGTCATCGTCTCCACGGTGGTGAAGGTCTTGCTTGCCACCGCGATCAGCGTCTTCGCCGGATCGCATTTGCCGAAGGCTTCCTCCAGCGCCACTCCGTCGATGTTGGAAACCACGTGGACATCGCAATATGAGAGGTCGCGGGACAGCGCATCGACGCCCAGCGCGGGGCCGAGCGCGCTGCCGCCGATGCCGATGTGTATGAGGTGCTCGATCTCGCCCATCGCGCCGCCATGTATGGCCTCGACCAGCATGCCCATCCGGTCGATCAGCGCGGCGGCTTCCTCGGCCTTGGCCTCCTCGCCCACGCCGCGCAAAGCCGCATGATCGGCGGCGCGGCCCTCGGTCGGGTTGACCACCTCGCCGGCGAACAGTTTCGCCCGCATCCCGGAAAAATCCATCGCCTCGGCCAGCCGCTCGAACTGGTCGAGCACGGCCATGTCGAGATGGGTCTTCGACCAGTCGAACAATATGCCCCCGCTCGCCTCGCCGGTTTCGGGCCCCAGCTCGATCCGGCCCGAAAGCATCGCCACCCGTTCGTCCTCGCCTGGCTCGTCGGGCCCCTCGCCGCCGTCGCGGCTGGTGCTGAACAGCAGGCGCAGCGTGGGGCGCGGCAATGCGGCGAGGCGGCGCCAGATTTCGGCAGCGGTCGGCATCGTCAAAAATCCTTTCGCGTCATCGCCCCGGCGGTTAGGGCGTCCCCCGATGGTTGAAAACCCCGCAATCGCCGCTAAGCCCGAAGCCGCGCCGGCCGAAGAAGGTGAAAGCTGGGGCAGCTTCACCAAATTCCTGCTCAAGCTGGTGATCGCGGTGCTGATCTTCCGCAGCTTCGTCTTCTCGCCTTTCACCATTCCCAGCGAGAGCATGCTGCCGCGGCTGATCGTCGGCGATTACCTCGTCGCGGCGAAATGGCCCTATGGCTATTCCAGGCTTTCGCTGCCGTTCCAGGCGCCGCTGATCCCGGGCCGCATCTTCGAGCGTCTGCCCGAGCGGGGCGATATCGCGATCTTCAAGCATCCGGTGGACGGGACCGATTACATCAAGCGCGTTATCGGCCTGCCGGGCGATACGTTGGCCATGCGCGGCGGGATGCTCGTGCTCAACGGCAAGCCCGTGCCGCGCGACGAAGCCGCGCCCTTCCAGGTTGCGCGGTCGCCCAACACCGGCTGCCATCCGCTGGCGGAACCAGTGCGGGGACCCGGCGGCCCGGCCTGCGCCTATCGGCAATATGTCGAGACGCTGCCCTCCGGCCGCAGCTACACCGTGCTCGATCTGGGCCAGTCGCCGCAGGACGATTACGGCCCCGTCACCGTGCCCAAGGGCAAACTGTTCGTGATGGGCGACAATCGCGACAATTCGCAGGACAGCCGCTTTCCCGTCCGGGCCGGCAGCGGGGTTGGCATGGTCGGGACCGAGCATCTGGTCGGGCGCGCCAGCATGGTTCTGTGGTCTTCCGACGGCAGCGCCGAATGGCTCAAGCCGTGGACCTGGTTCACAGCGGCGCGGTGGGACCGGATCGGCAATTCGCTGTGAGCGCGCTGGCCACCCAAGCGCGCGCCTGGCTGGACGCGACCGGTTTCACTGTCGGCCGCGAGGAAACCTGGCAGGCCGCGCTCACCCACGGCAGCACCGGTGAAAGCCCCGATTACCAACGGCTCGAATTCCTCGGAGACCGCGTGCTCGGCCTGGCCATCGCCGACTGGCTCTATGCGCGCAGCAACGCGCCCGAAGGCAAGCTCTCGCAGCGGCTCAACGCGCTGGTCAGCCGGGCAATGTGCGCGGAAATCGCGCGCGGTATCGGGCTGCCCCCGCATGTCCGCATCTCCAAGCAAGCGCATGCCGATGGCGGGCGAGACAGCGACAATATCCTCGGCGACGTGATGGAAGCGCTGCTGGGCGCGCAGCTTCTCGACAATGGTTTCGCGGCGGCGCGCGACCTCGTGCATGCGCTGTGGCGCCCCGCGCTCGAGAGCGGCGCGGGCAAGGCGAAGCACCCCAAGAGCGCGCTGCAGGAATGGGCCGCCGGCAATCAGCGCAAGCCGCCCGAGTACGAGATCGTTTCTCGCTCGGGCCCCGATCACGCGGCCAAGTTCACCGTTCGCGTGAGCGTGCACAAGGTGGGCGAGGCCGCGGCGAGTGCGAGCAGCAAGCAGGAAGCGGAGCGCGAGGCGGCGCGCGCATTCATGGAGAAATACGGATGAGCGATGCGGGGCAGACCAGATGCGGCGTTGTCGCGGTGATCGGCGCGCCCAATGCGGGCAAGAGTACGCTGGTCAACCAGCTGGTCGGTCAGAAGGTCGCGATTGTGAGTTCCAAGGCGCAGACCACCCGCGCGCGGATGCTCGGGATCGCGCTGTACGAATCCGACGCGGCGAAGACGCAGATGATCCTCGTCGACACGCCGGGCATCTTCGCGCCGCGCCGCAAGCTCGACCGCGCCATGGTCAGCGCGGCGTGGGAAGGCGCCGAAGCCGCGGATGCAGTGCTCCTGATGGTCGATCCGGTCAAGCAGCGCCGGCACGAACTCGACCCGCTGCTGGAGGCGCTGGCGAACCGGCCCGAACGCAAGATCCTCGTGCTCAACAAGGTCGATGCGGCGAAGAAGGAGCCGCTGCTCGCGCTGGCGCAGGAGCTGGGCACGAAGGTCGATTTTGCCGAAGTGTTCTTCGTCTCCGCGCTCACCGGCGACGGCGTGCCCGAGCTGACGGACCGCCTCGCCGCGATGATGCCCGAGGGGCCTTGGATGTACCCGGAAGACCAGGTGAGCGATGCCAGCGAACGCCTGCTCGCCGCCGAGATCACCCGCGAGCAGCTCTACAAGCAGCTGCACGAAGAACTGCCCTATGACAGCGCGGTGCGGCCGGAGAAATATGTCGAGCGCAAGGACGGCAGTATCGAGATCCACCAGCAGATCGTCGTCGCCCGCGACACCCAGCGCGCCATCGTGCTCGGCAAGGGCGGCAGCATGATAAAATCCATCGGCCAGGCCGCGCGCGAGGAGCTGAGCGAGCTGCTGGGCCGCAAGGTCCACCTGTTCCTACACGTCAAGACCGACGAGCGCTGGAGCGAGGACAAGGAGATGTTCGAGGAGATCGGGCTAGAGTGGGGGCGCTAGCTACCGCTTCTTCTCAATCTCGATCTTGTTCTTCTTGGCGAAATCCTTGGTCGATTCCTCGCTGCGGCCGATGGCCTTGGCGATTTCCCTGAGGCCCTTGCCCTTCGCGGCGAGCGTGCGGAGCTGACCCGCCTCGTCGGATTTCCACGGCTGTTTGTGCCGTTCGAAGAAGTCCTTCGCCATCAGTCCGCCTCCTTCTTGCCCGCCGCAGCTTTCTTCTTGGGCGCCGCCTTCTTCTTCGGGGCGGCCTTCTTGCGCCCCTTCTTCTTCGTGGGGCCCTTCGCCGCGCGGGCGTCGATGAGTTCCGCCGCCTGCGCCTCTGTCACATCCTCGGGCTTCACATCCTTGGGGATGGTGGCATTGGTAGTGCCGTCGGTGACATAGGGGCCGTAGCGGCCGGGCATCACATTCATTTCGCCGCCGCTGGTGGGGTGCACGCCGAGCGTCTTGATCGGCTCGGCCTTGCCGCGGGCGCCGCCGCGGTTGGCGGCTTGGGCCAGGATATCGACCGCGCGGTTCATGCCGACCTCGAACACCTCGCGGGTGCTGGCAAGCTTGCCGTATTTGCCGTCGTGCCGAAGATAGGGACCGTAGCGACCGATCGCTGCCTCGATCTCCTTGCCCGTTTCGGGATGCGCGCCCACGATGCGCGGCAGATCAAGCAGCTTGACCGCCCATTCGAGACCGAAATCGTCGAGGTCCTTGGGAATGCTCGCGCGCTTGGCCTCCTTGCCCTCCCCCATCTGCACATATGGACCGAAGCGGCCCGATTTGCGCTCGATCGGCAGGCCAGTCTCGGGGTGCTCGCCCAGCACCACATCCTGGGCCGGGTCCTCCCCATCCGCCCCCGGCTGCGCGAAACGGCGGGTGTATTTGCATTCCGGATAGTTCGCGCAGGCGACGAAAGCGCCGAACTTGCCGCCGCGCAGCGCCAGCCTGCCGCCGTCGCGCCCCTCCTGCTCGCACAGCGGACAGGTGCGCGGGTCCTTCCCATCGGCACGCTGGGGGAAGAGATAATCGTCGAGGAATGCGTCGAGCGCTTCGGTGACCTCGCTCGGCTTCTTGTCCATCACCTCTTCGGTCTTGGGTTTGAAGTCGCGCCAGAAGGCTTCGAGCAATTGTTTCCAGTCCTCGCGCCCGTCGGAAACCGTGTCGAGTTCCTCTTCCATGCCGGCGGTGAAATCGTAAGCGACATAGGTGGGAAAGAAGCGTTCGAGGAACGCCGTCAGCAGCCGCCCGCTCTCTTCGGCGAAGAAACGGTTCTTCTCCATCCGGACATAATCGCGGTCGCGCAGCGTCTGGATGGTGCTGGCATAAGTCGAAGGACGGCCGATGCCGAGCTCCTCGAGCCGCTTGACCAGCGATGCCTCGGAAAAGCGCGGCGGCGGCTGGGTGAAATGCTGGTTGGCCTCGACCGCGGTCTTGCGCGGAACGTCGCCCTTGCGCAGCACGGGCAACAGGCCCTCATCCTCGTCCTCGCTGTCGTCGCGCCCCTCCTGGTAGACCGCGAAATAGCCGGGGAATTTCACCACCTGCCCGGTGGCGCGCAGCTCGTGCTGCCCCGTCGCGTCGCGCAGGGTGACGGTGGTGCGTTCCAACAACGCGGTCGCCATCTGGCTGGCCATCGCGCGCTTGAAGACCAGATCGTAGAGCTTTGCCTCATCCCCGCTGCCAGCGTGCTCGCGGCGGAAATCGGTTGGCCGGATCGCCTCATGCGCTTCCTGAGCATTCTTGGCTTTGGTCGAATAGAAGCGGGGCTTTTCGGGCAGGTAATCGCCGTCGTAGCGCGCCTGGATCGCGTCGCGCGCGGCGTGGATGGCGCTCATGTCCATCTGCACGCCGTCGGTCCGCATATAAGTGATCGCGCCGGCCTCGTAGAGGTTCTGCGCCAGCCTCATGGTGTGGCTCGCCGAATAGCCCAGCTTGCGCGCGGCTTCCTGCTGCAGGGTGGAGGTGGTGAAGGGCGGCGCGGGATTGCGCTTGAGCGGCCTGGTCTCGACATCCTCGACGGTAAAGCGGCCCTGCTCGACCGCCCCCTTCGCCGCCGTCGCCGCGCCCTCGTCGCCCAGCGTCAGCTTTTCGAGCTTGTTGCCGTCATATCTGACCAGACGCGCGTCGAATTGCGTCCCGTCGTGTTCGAGCTTCGCGAGCACCGACCAATATTCTTCGGGCCGGAACAGCTCGATCTCGTGTTCGCGCTCGCAGATCAGCCGCAGCGCAACCGATTGCACGCGGCCCGCGCTCTTGGCGCCCGGCAGACGCCGCCACAGCACGGGGCTGAGCGTGAAGCCGTAGAGATAGTCGAGCGCGCGGCGCGCCAGATAGGCATCGATCAGCGGCTGGTCGAGCTCGCGCGGGCGACCCATCGCCTCGGTCACGGCATTCTTGGTGATGGCGTTGAAGGTGACGCGGTCGACCCTGGCGGGCAGCGCCTTGCGCTTGGCGAGCAGCTCGCGCACGTGCCAGGAAATCGCCTCCCCTTCGCGGTCGGGGTCGGTGGCGAGCACCAGCCGTGTCGCCTGCTTGGCCGCGTCGGCGATCTCCTTGAAGCGGCTTTGCTTGTCGCGATAGAGCTCCCAGTCCATCGCGAAATCCTCCTCCGGCCGCACGCTCCCGTCCTTGGGCGGCAGGTCGCGGACATGGCCATAGGAAGCCAGGACCTTGAAGTCCGAGCCGAGGTATTTCTCGATTGTCTTCGCCTTGGCCGGCGATTCGACGATGACCAATTGCATGAGGTTTCGAGCAGTCCCTTACGTGTGTACGTGCGTATACGCGCGAAGATGGGGTTCGGTTTTCGGCGGCGTCAAGCGTGATAACTGCATCCGGAAATTCTGCCCTCGCCAGCTCGCCGGGGAGGCTCCGCTTGTCGGGGAATTGTGAACGAAGCCCGCCCCCGATCCGTTCACAAAGCAGCAAGATTGCAGATTAATCTGCAAAATAGGGGTGCAAAATCATGGCTGAAACGCACGAACACAGAACCGATCCCACCGCAACAGTGCTCAGCGCGAGCGAAACTCCGGCGCTGCTCTCCCGGGTGTCCTGGGGTGCCATCTTCTCCGGAGCGGTCGTCGCCCTCGGGCTGCTGGTGCTGCTGGGCATGCTGGGCACGGCCTTCGGCTTCCGCGCGATCGACCCGCAGCAGGGCAACGCTTTCAACGGAGTGGGCATCGGCGCGGGCATCTGGTGGATCCTCACCAGCATCATCGCTCTGGCCGTCGGCGGATATGTCGCAGGCCATCTCTCCGGCATTCCGGAAAAGCGCTCGGCCACCGCGCATGGCGCAAGCGTGTGGGGCCTGGTGACGCTGGTGATGCTGTGGCTTGCGGCGAGCGCTGTAGGGACCGCAATCAACACCGCCACCAATGCCGTTTCGGGCGCCACTCAGGCGGTCGCATCGGTGGCCAGCACCGGAGCCAGCGCGGTTCTGGAGCCGGGCGGCGTTTCGCAGGAAGAGGCCGCCAATCGGATCGAAGGCGCGGTTGAATCGGTCCGCAACGAGGCCGCGCAGATCGATCAGCAGCAGGTAAGGCAGGAAGCCGGGCAGACCGCCGAGAGCGCTCTCGACGCGCTTTCGACCGCGAGCTGGTACGCCTTCTTCGCCTCGCTCCTGTCGCTGTTCGCGGCGACCATCGCTGCGGGTGCGGGAGCGCCCAATCGCACCTTCGTCACCGCGCGTGACAAGGTCGATCTCTAAGTCGGAGCAGAACTCCAGCCAAGAGACCGGGTCAGCCCAGCGCCGGCCGGTTTCAGTTTGGCGTGAGCAAAGGGCGCCGCGCCCTCAGGCGGAGAGCGAAACCCGTCCCGCCGCGTGGCGCTCCAAACGTCCGGCGATTTCGAGTTCGAGCAGCGCCAGCTGCACCGCCGCCGCGCTCGATCCCGACTGGCGGATCAGCTCGTCGATGGCGACGGGCGCTGCGGTTAGCAGGGCGCCGATGTCGGCAGGTTCGGCTTCTGCCAACTCTTCCGGAGCCAACTCTTCCGGAGCGTAGTCGAAATCGCCTGCCGGCTCGCGGAAGGTCGCGCGCGGCCGGCCGTCGAAGCTGCTGAGCAGTTCCACCACGTCGCCAGGCGAATTGACCAGCACCGCGCCTTCGCGGATCAGATGATTGCAGCCATGGCTGCGGGGTTCGAGTGGCGAACCCGGGATTGCCATCACCTCGCGCCCGCACTCCCCCGCCAGCCGCGCGGTTATGAGGCTGCCCGACTTGACCGCCGCTTCCACCACCAGCGTGCCCGCTGCGAGCCCCGCAATGATGCGGTTGCGGCTGGGGAAGTGACTGCCACGCGGCTCTGTGCCCGGCGGCTGTTCGGCGAGCAGCAGGGCCTCGACTGCAATCCGCTCCTGCAAAGCGGCGTGCTGCGGCGGATAGGCAATGTCGATCCCGCTGGCGATGACCCCGACGGTCGCTCGGGACGGATCGCTCAGCGCACCCTGATGCGCCGCGCCGTCGATCCCGCGCGCGAGGCCGGAGACCACTGTGAACCCCTCCCCCGCCAGCGCCGCGCCAAAATCGCGCGCCAATTTGACCGCAGCAGCGCTCGCATTGCGCGCCCCCACCATCGCCACGCATGGCTTTCCCGCCAGCGCCAGATCGCCGCGATAGATCAGGATCGGCGGCGCGCTTTCGAGATCTGCCAGCAGCGCGGGATAGTCCTCGCTGTCGTGAAACAGATATTTCGCGCCCGCCGCGCGCACCGCCTCGACCTCGCGCTCGATGGCGTCGCGTCTGGCCGCACGATAGCTGCGCCCGCCGCGCTTACCCAGGTCCGGCAAGGCTTCGAGCGCAGCCACCGCCCCGCCGAATCTCGCCAGCAACTGCGCATAGCTGACCGGTCCGATATTGGGCGAGCGCAGCAGCCGGATGCGCGCGAAGGCTTCGTCCTGGCCGAGCGTCACCGGTGCGCGCCGACCTTCGGTTCCTCGCCGCGGATCAGCCGTCGGATATTGGCCCGGTGGAGAACGAGCACCAGCAGCGCGATCAGCAGCATCACCTTGAAATAGGTCATCGATCCCATCACGAATGCGGCCAGCGTGGTCGCGAGCACCGCCGCCATCCCGGCGACCGAGCTGATGCGAAAGATCGCCAGGATTCCCAGCCATACGACCGCATAGGTTACGCCCAGATGCCAGGTCATGCCGAAGGCGACGCCAGCGGTGGTCGCCACCCCCTTCCCGCCTTTGAAGCCGAGCCAGACCGGGAAACAATGCCCGATCACCGTGAACAGCGCGGCCCAGCCCATATCGTCCCACATGAAGCTCTTGGCGAGATAGACGGGCAAGAAACCCTTGAGCAGGTCGAGCAGCAGCGTGGCCGCGGCCAGCCCCTTGCTCCCCGTCCGCAGCACATTGGTGGCGCCGATATTGCCGCTGCCGATCGTGCGGACGTCGCCCTTGCCCGCCAGCCGGGTGAGAATCAGGCCGAAGGGAATCGAGCCCATGAGATAGCCGAGCAGCGCAGCCCAGAGGACGTTGAGGGTGATGTCGGTTCCCAGTTCCATCCTCGTCCCCTTTGGTTGAGCACGCGCCCCTGGCGGCACCGCCCTTTACTTTTCCGGTTCTAATGGGAAATGCGGTGGCTCGACAAGCTCGGGGCAACAGGAAAATCCGATTTGAACCCAACATCGCCCATCCTGCTGTTCGATTCCGGGGTCGGGGGGCTCACCGTCCTCGCCGAACTGCGCAAACAGCTGCCCGAGGCGCCGGTGGTCTATGCCGCGGACATTGCCGGACTGCCCTATGGCGCGAAGAGCGAGGCGGAAGTGGCGGCGCGCGTATCCGGATTGCTCGGGCGGGTGGCCGAACGTTACCAGCCGCGGCTGATCTGCATCGCCTGTAACACCGCCAGCACCATCGCTTTGGGCATGGTGCGCGAGGTGCTCGAGACGCCGATCGTCGGCACCGTTCCCGCCATCAAGCCCGCGGCCGCGCTGACCCGTACCGGAACCATGGGCCTGCTGGGGACCGAGACGACGATGCGGCAGGGTTACGTCGATGAGCTCGAACGGCGCTTCGCCGATGGCAAGCGGCTGTTGCGGCACGGGGCCAACGGGCTCGTCGCGCTGGCCGAGGCTAAATTGCGTGGTGTCGAGGTGAGCGTCGATGCGGTGGCGCAAGAGGCCAAGGGCCTGGTGCTGCAATGCGGCGGCAACGAAATCGACACGGTGGTGCTCGCCTGCACCCACTTCCCGCTCCTCGAGGAAGAGTTGCAACAGGCGTTCGGACGCGAAGTGCGGCTGGTCCACGGAGCGGAAGGCATCGCCCGGCGCGTCGCCGCGCTGGTCGAGGGGCAGGAATTCGCGCGCGAGCGGCCCGAGTTCGCAGTAACCACCGGCCCTCTGGAGGATTTTCGCCAACTCGAACGCGCCTTCGCCCGGCACGGGATCGAGGAGCTTTCGCGCTTCTGATCGTTTGCGAATCGTTCGCAAAGATCGCGGTGGCAAATTCGCCGCCCCCGCGCTAAATCGCGCAGCATAAGGCCGCGGACGGGGCGGCGGTGACGTGCGGTGATCGGGTGAACTACGGACAGATCTTCGACGAAGCGATCGGGCGCCTTCATGCCGAAGGCCGCTACCGCGTGTTCATCGACATCATGCGCAACAAGGGTTCGTATCCCAACGCGCGCTGCTTTGCCGGGCACAACGGGCCCAAGCCGATTACCGTGTGGTGTTCCAACGATTATCTGGCGATGGGTCAGCACCCCAAGGTGGTGACGGCGATGGAAGAGGCGCTGCACGATGTTGGCGCAGGGTCCGGCGGCACGCGCAACATCGGCGGCAACACGCACTTCCACGTCCAGCTCGAGCGCGAGCTGGCGGACCTGCACGGCAAGGACGGCGCGCTGCTGTTCACCAGCGGATATGTCTCCAACGACGCGACGCTTTCCACGCTCGCGAAATTGCTGCCCGGCTGCGTGATCTTTTCCGACGAACTCAACCACGCCAGCATGATCGCGGGCATCCGCAATTCGGGCTGCGAGAAGCGCGTCTTCCGCCACAACGACCTCGCGCATCTGGAAGAACTGCTCGAAGCGGAGCACCAAGACACGCCCAAGCTGATCGCCTTCGAAAGCGTCTATTCGATGGATGGCGACGTCGCGCCGGTCCACGCAATCTGCGACCTGGCGGAAAAGTACAATGCGCTGACCTACATCGACGAGGTCCACGCGGTGGGCATGTACGGCCCGCGCGGCGGGGGCATATCGGAGCGTGAGGAGGCGGCGGACCGCATCGACATCATCGAAGGCACGCTGGGTAAGGCCTTCGGTGTAATGGGCGGCTATATCGCTGCCGACAGCCGGGTTATCGACTGCATCCGCTCCTATGCGCCGGGCTTCATCTTCACCACTTCGCTCTCCCCCGTGCTGGTTGCGGGCGTGCTCGCAGCGGTGCGGCATCTCAAGGAATCTTCCGAGGAGCGCGAGGCGCAGCAGGCCAATGCCGCGATGCTGAAGGCGATCCTCACCGATCGCGGCCTTCCGGTCATGCCCAGCACCACGCATATCGTGCCGCTGATGGTTGGCGATCCGGTTCGCGCCAAGAAGATTTCCGACATCCTGCTTGCCGAATACGGGATGTACGTCCAGCCGATCAACTACCCCACAGTTCCGCGAGGCACCGAGCGGCTGCGCTTCACACCCGGCCCCGCGCATACGGTGGAGATGATGGAGCAGCTGGCCGAGGCGCTAGCCGAGATCTGGGACCGGCTCGAGCTGGATATCGCCAAGGCGGCGTAGGACAGCAAGCAAGCATGCAAAGTGGCGAATCACTCGGTCTCTCCCGCGACCGATGGCAATGATACCCCGACGGGAGGCCGTTACAATCCGTCAGCGCAGGCTCACCACATTGTCGGCCTGTTCGCGCGTGCGGCTGCCGTCGAACATGCTCGCCATCGGCTCGTCTGTCACCACTACCCGCTGCGCCGCGCCGAAGCCGTTGAAATCGGTCTTCATCGCCGCGCCATAGGCGCCGATCATGCCGATCTCGATATAGTCGCCCGCCTGCACGTCTTCGGGCAGTGAGAAC
>JBBSMH010000028.1:0-12187 GCA_038233275.1 Sphingomonadales bacterium
GAAGGCTGGGGCCTATCGCGTCTCTGAACAGCGAACGGCATCTCGTCCAATGACCATCGGCACTTCGATGACACTCGAGATGGATGCCAGCCTTCGCTGGCATGACGGTGGGTAGGTTGGTGCGTTATAGATCACGCATTGATCTTGTCGAACAGGTCGTCCCAATCGGGATTGGCGCGGCTGATCAGTTCGGTCTTCCAGCGGCGCTTCCACGCCTTCATCCGCTTTTCGCGAACGATCGCCTCGCCGATCGTGGGGAGCGTTCGACATAGACCAACCGGGTCAGGCCGTGCTCCCGGCAAAACTCCGACCCGCTCCCTTCGCGATGCTGCATGACGCGCGCGGAATCCCTATCCTAGCGTCGGCCCGCGTGTCCGACGAGGCGCTGCTCGCCGCGCGCGACATGGTGCGAGGCATGTTTGCGCACCGCCCCGATCTGGCCCGATGGCTCGCGGTCAACGATTATCGCATCGCCATCTGCGCCGAGGACGAGGCGCTGCTCGACCTGCCCGAGAACGCGCAGTGGGAGAAGCCGGCGCGCGACGATCCCCGGCTGACGCGCTGCGAGCGTAAGCATTACGAGGCGCGCATCGGGCGGATGTCGGTACGCGAATACTGGGACAATCGCGCTCGCGCGATCGGCGGCAAGCGGATGGCGGACGCGGCGGAGGATGTCCTTGGCCTAGCGAGCAGCCGCTATTACGGCGAGACGATCTTCGTCCACGAACTGGCGCATCTCGCGCTCGATGCAATCGAGGCAGTGGACTCTGCGCTCTACGCTCGTGTCGAAGCTGGCTATGCCAATGCGCTCGCCACCGGGCTGTGGCGCGATGAATATACCTCCACGACGGTCCAGGAATATTGGGCGGAAGGCACTCAATTCTGGTTCAATTCGAACCGGTTGCAGGTGTTCGACGGGCGGCGCATTCTCAACCACACCGATCTGGCCGCCTACGATCCGCTGCTCTACGCCGCGCTTGGCGAAGCCTATGGCGACCGCCACCGGCTCACTTCCGATCCTTTCTGGATGAGCCCCGCGCGCGTGCCACCCGGGCTAGTTCCCGAAAACACGGCGGAGGTGTGTTGATTTTCGCGCGCCCTATACCTTCCCGTTTTCTTCCGGCATAAACCACGCGGAATCAGAGGGAGAAGAGGTATGTCGCTGCGCTCGGGTATTATCGCCGGCCTGATTGCCGGACTGGTGTTCATGATCCTGGAAATGGTGCTCGTCGCCACCGTAGGGGGCGGATCGGCATGGGGGCCGCCACGCATGATCGGGGCCATCGTACTGGGACGTGAGGTTCTTCCCCCGCCGGCGACGTTCGACCTCGGCATATTTTTGGTCGCGATGCTCATCCATTTCGCCTTGTCGGCGGTGCTTGGTGTGCTGTTCGCTATGGTCGCGCTGAAAATGAGACTGTCGAACACGATGATGATCGTGCTTGGCGTCGTGTTCGGCCTGCTGGTTTATCTGATCAATTTTTACGGCTTCACCGCGCTCTTCCCGTGGTTCGCGATGGCGCGCAACTGGATTTCCATTTTCGTGCACGCCGTGTTCGGGGGCGTCCTTGGCTGGTGGTTGACGCGCGGACACATACGGACAATCGGTTGATCAGGACGGCCGCGCTGAAGCCTGTTTGGCTTCCGCGCGGTCTATGCCCGGTGGGAGAAACTCCCGCAGTTTGACGAACTGATCGGCGCTCAGACCACTCCGGCGATGAGGCCGCGCCTTTGGGCTTCTTCGCAAGGGATATACCAATTGTCGGGCGCCTTGCCGCGCGCTTCTTCGAAGTCCACATCGGAACCGTCCACGATATCGCGGAACCCTGTTTCCTCGACTTCGATCGAATAACGGATTTCGTGAAGCGCGGCCTTCAGCTGCGCGATACAACTCTTGAGCGGCCCGTTAAGTTGAATCGTTTTCGCGATCTGGCGCTCGTGTAGAAGGATGCCCGATCCCTTTGTAAAAAATCGGTAATCCACCGGAAATCCTGCCATGAAGGTCGCGCCGGCCGAATAGACCGCTGCCTTGCCGAGGAAATAGATTGTCCGCCCCGCATTGCGCATCAACCGGACGTCATCGGCCATCGCGCGGGCGATTTCCGGATTGCCCCCGGTGGTGGTGATCGCGATAACCAGCGGTCCGTCATGAGGCGCCGCGTCCAGCTGGTTGCGGAATTCGGCATACATCGCCTCGTCCATTGCGCCCACGAGGCGGATTTGCGGGGAGGCCAGGAGGGTGTCCTTGTCATCGCCGGAACCGGTGCGCCGGGTCTTTTCTGGCTGGGCGTTGTCCCCTTCGGCGGGCGTCACGGCTATCTCCTTGATCCTGTTTGCCAAGCTGCCGAAGCAGGCAAGCGTTCCCGATGCTCGGCAAGTCGGTCGTCGGATGGAAGACGCCGCTCGTCTGTTTACAATCGTAATCGTACCGGCTACACGCGTAAACGCACTCATCGAGGGAGAGAAGCGGGATGGCTTGCGACACGAACAGCGCCGGGCGAATTTCCGAGGCCGAACATGCGGTGATGGAAGTGCTGTGGGAAAAATACCCGCGCTCGGCCGCGCAGGTGTGCGATGCCGTCTGCGAAGCGCGCGGCTGGTCGATGCCCACAGTCAAGACGCTGCTTTCGCGGCTGGTTGCCAAGGGCGCGGTGGAGACCGAGCCGCAGGGCCGCCGCTTCCTCTACACCCCGCTGGTCGAACGCAGCGATTATGTCGGCGGCGAATCGCGCCGGCTGGTCGACCGCCTGTTCGGCGGGCGCGCGGCTTCGCTGTTCGCGCAGCTCGCCGAGAACGAGGCGCTGAGCGACAAGGATCTTGAGGAAATCGAAGGCCTGTTGAGGGAGATGCGCAAATGAGCCCCGCCGTCGCCGATTATCTGCTCGACACGCTGCTGTGGACGGGCGCGCTGATCACCTTCGTCCTGCTGGTCCGCCGCCCGGTGGCGCGGCATCTTGGGCCCAAAGCCGCCTATGCGCTGTGGTTTCTGCCGCTGATCCGGCTGGCGATGCCGCCGCTGGTGCTGCCCGCATGGATGGGTCCGCGCGAGGCGCCCGCGGTCCCCGCGACGGGAGAAACATTCGTGGGGCTACCTGCTGCCGAGCCCGCGCTCTCGCTTGCCGCGCCCTTGGCCGAAAGTTCCGCCACCATGCCTTCGCCGGACCTCGTCGGTCCGCTCCTGATCCTGTGGCTGTTCGGCGCGGCGGTTTTCCTGGTCCGGCGGTTTTCACTCTATTTCGACTTGCGCAGCGAGCTTCTCGCGGAGGCGCGCCCGGTGGGCGAGGCGGGCCGCGTACGGCTGATCGAAACGCTGGCGATTACCGGCCCGATGGCGTTCGGCGTGCGCGACAAGGTAATCGCGCTGCCGGAAGGCTTCATGGCGAGCCGCGACCGGCAGACGCGCGACCTCGCGCTCGAGCACGAGCTGGCCCACCATCGCGGCCACGATCTGCTGGTCAACATGCTGGTCCAGCCGCTGTTCGCGCTGCACTGGTTCAACCCGCTCGGCTACGCCGGATGGCGCGCCCTGCGCCGCGACCAGGAGGCAGCCTGCGACGCGCGCGTCGTTGCCGCGCGTCCGCGCGAGGACCGCGCCGCCTATGCCGGCATCATCGCCGATTTCGCTACGCGCGCGCCGCGCTTTGCTCGCCCGGCCTTGGCTGCGCCGATGGCCTGTCCGGTTTTGGGGGACAAATCCATCATCCACCGTTTGAGGGGTCTTTCCATGACCGATATTTCCACCCGCCGCCGGTTCGCGGCGCGTACGCTGCTGGCGGGGGCCGTGCTGGCGCTGCCGCTGACCGCCTCGATCTCCTATGCCGCGCAGGATGCGCTCCCTGCGCCACCCCCTGCGCCACCCTCCGCGCAGGCCGTCGCTCTGGTCGCCGCCCCCGCCGCGCCGCTGGCCCCGCTGGCCCCGCTGGCCCCACTGGCCCCACTGGCCCCGCAGTCCCCGCCTGCCGCCGATGCGCCCGATGCTCCGCTGCCGCCCGAAGCGCCCGAGGCTCGCGCAGCCCTTCACGCGCGTGGCGATGGCGAGCACCGCGTGGTCGTCCGCCGGATCGAGCGGGACGGCGAGGCACCCCGGGTGGAGCGACACGTCGAGCGCCATGTCATCCGCAACATCGACAGGAAAATGACCGCGGAGGAACGCGCCGAGTTCGAGCGCGAGATGGCGGAGATGCGCGAGGAACTGCACCGCGAGCTGGGCGAAAATGGCGAGATGCGCCGCGAAATCCATCAGGCCGTGGCCGTGGCCGAGGCCCGTGCGGAAGCGGCCCATGCGCACGCTATGGCTCCCCGGGTGGTCAAGAAGTGCAAGGACAAGGACAGCCCGGTGACCAGCGAAACCGGCCGCGACGGGCGCACGACGCTGTTTGTTTGCGAAAGCTTCGGTGATCGGGTCGCGCTCAAGGCGCTGCGCAACGTGCGTTCGACAATCGCGCATGAGCGCAATCTCTCGCGCGAAGAACGGGCAGAGGCCCTGCGCGAACTCGACAAGGAAATTGCGCGCCTGTCCGAATAGGACGCTCCTTCCCGCTTACTTATCCGAACGGCCGGGACCTCACGGTTCCGGCCGTTCCGTGTGAGGCGGTCCAGTTCACTCACCGTTCAGTTCGTCGCTGACAGAGCACGTTTCGTCGCAAGATGTCGAGGATATTCGCATGCGCCTCCGCTCACCCGGCTTCAAGCTCTTCCTCGCCGCGCTGATCGGCGCGGCGCTGATCATCCCGTTGCTTATGGTCTATGGTCTGGTTAGCGACCGCCAGCACCAGGCGCGTGTCGCGCAGGATACGATCACGCAAGGTTCGGGCGGGGCGCAGGTTGTTGCGGGGCCGGTGCTGGTCATCCCCTATCGCGACGAGCGCACCAGTGTGGAGCAGATCGATGGCCGCAGCGTCACGCGCTCGGTCGAATATCGCGAGGAGCTGTATCTCTCTCCGGAAAGCCAGCAGGTGACCACCGCGCTCGAGCCGGAGCGCAAGCAGAAGGCGATCTACGAGACGGTGATCTACCTCGCTGAAATGTCCGGCACCGCGCGGTTCGAATTGCCCGAGGACCTTTCACGCTATGGCGTGACGCGCGACCAGCTGATCCTCGATGAGGCGCAGATCCGCTTCGGCATCTCCGACCCGCGGGGCCTTCGCGCCACCGCCGATCTCGCGGTCGGCGGCGAGACGGTCCCGCTCAAGCCTGGGGAGGGCGTCGCGGCGAGCGGCGGGGCGGGCTTTCATGGCTTCCTCGACTGGTCGCAAGCCGAGCCGCTGGAGGTGCAATGGGCTTATACGCTGCGCGGCAGCCGTTCGATAACGCTGGTCCCGCGCGGCGGGCAGACCGAGTGGCGCGTCACCTCGCCTTGGCAGCACCCGGGCTTTTCGGGCAGCTTCCTGCCCGACGAAAGCGACATCTCTTCGGACGGATTCAATGCAAGCTGGTCGATCGGCAATCTCGCGCTGGGGCAGGGCATGGTGCTCCAAGCCGACCCGGGACCGCCCATACCGGGCGAGGCCGATGGCCGCCCGATGATGATCGAAACCGCGCCCGCCCGCGATGGCACAGCAAGTGTCCCGAGCATGGCCGCGACCATCAGCCTGATCGATCCGGTGGACGTTTACAGTCAGGTCGATCGTGCCGTGAAATACGGCTTCCTGTTCATCGGCTTCACCTTCCTTGCGTATCTGATGTTCGATGTGATCGGCGGCGCGCGGGTGGCGGCGGCGGAATATCTGCTTACCGGAGCGGGGCTGGTGCTGTTCTTCGTGCTGCTGCTCGCCTTTGCCGAGGTGATCGGCTTCACGCTCGCCTATATCGTCGCCTCGGCCGCGATAATCGGCCTGCTGACCGCCTATAGCGCCGCGGTGCTAAACAGCTGGCTGCGCGCGCGGATCATCGGGGCCCTGCTGCTCGCGCTTTACGCGCTGCTCTATGTCCTGCTCAGCCTGGAGGCATTCAGCCTGTTGATCGGTTCGGTGCTGGTGTTCATCGCGCTGGCCGGGGTGATGTATGCGACGCGCCGGATCGACTGGTCGGCCGTCGCGGTGCGCGAAGGCGAGGAAGAGCCGGTCTGAGGAGGGCGGGTGGTCCGGGGCCTTATTCGCCCTGGACCACCTCCTTGCGGCGGAAGGTGACAGTGCGCCCATCCTCCTGCCGCTCCACGGTATCGCCGGTTTCCAGATCGGTCACGACATCTCCGCGCACACTCACCAGCACTTCGGCCGGGCGCGCGGGCCAGGCGCAATCGCGCTGCTCGCCCAGGCCCTTCAAATAGCCGCGCCTCACCGCGCCCGCGACGATCGCCTCGCGAAAATCGCGCTCGTGATCGGCGGCGCCCGAGACTTCGCGGATGACGCTGCGGAAAGGGATAAAGGAGGCCAGCGCACGCTGCGCGACCTTGCCCATGGTAATGTCGCGCCGTTCCTCGTTCTGCTGGTCGAGATCGGGGCCGAGCACCGCGTCGAGCCGCGCGACCTCGCGCATCAGCGCGTCGCAATCGTTCAGCGCCTCGCTGTCGTAAGTCGCCCGGACCGCTTCCAGCAGGACCGGCGGGATCGGGTCCTTTCTCAGATTGAGGTCCGATATCGGGGTGGTGACGATATCGGCGATCGTCGGATCGCGGTCGGTCACCTGCTCCTCGTCCTGCGCCACGGCGGGCGCGGCAGAGCAAAGCGCCAGCGCAGCGGCCAGCGCCCTAGCGCAGATTGGTAATGTCATCGCATTTCCTGTCGTCGCCCTCGAGGCCAAGTCGTAGCGCCTGCATGCGCTGGCTGCTGGTGCCGTGGGTGAAGCTTTCCGGACTGACGCGGCCCTGCGTCAGCGTGTCGTCGCCGATCGCGCTTGCCGCTTGCATCCCTTCCTCGATGTCGCCGGGCTCGATCAGATTGCGGTTCTTGCCCGCCCATACTCCGGCGTAACAATCCGCCTGCAGTTCCATCAGCACCTGCAGCTGGTTGGCCGCGCGCCGGTTCTGCTGCTGTGCGCTGCGGATCTGCCCGGCGATGCCGGTGATCGCCTGGAGATGGTGGCCGTATTCGTGGGCGATGACGTAATAGCGGGCGAAATCGCCGCTATCGCCGCTCATCCGCGCGAGCTGGTCGTAGAAATTGGTGTCGATGTAGATCGTCTGGTCGGCCGGGCAGTAGAACGGGCCGAGGCCGGTCGAGGCGGCGCCGCAGTCGGTGTTGAAGCGGCGCGCGGTGGCGAAGCGCAGCTGCGGGTCCTGGAACTGTGTGCCCTGTTCGGCGAAGGTGTTGCTCCAGGTCTGGTTGAGCGATTGCAGCGCATTGCAGGTCTCGCGCGCATATTCGTTGGAGGTGCAGATCGCCTGCTCGTTCTCGTTCTGCGGGGCGCCGGCAACCGGCCCGCTCCGCTGCTGCACGCCCTCGACCGTCGCGGCGGTCTGGAAAGGGTCCAGTCCGAAAACGAAATAGCCCAGCGCGGCGAGGATGATCGTGCCGCAGCCCAACCCGCCGGCCTTGCCCATGCCGCCCCCGCCGCCGGTGGTGCCGACCCGGATATTGCCGGTGTTGAACGGATTGAGACGCATTGGCTTTCCCCCCTTTGTCCAGGCCGCACGGCCCCCGCTGGACAGCGCGGGCGATACGCGCGATGGGCCGTTATTGTCCAGACAACGCTCGGAGGCGAAATTGTTTCTCGAAGGTAAGCGCGCACTCGTGACCGGATCGACCTCGGGCATCGGCCTCGCCATCGCGCGCGCACTCTCCGCCGAAGGCGCGCAGGTGGTGCTCAACGGTTTCGGAGAGGAAAGCGAGATCGCCGCGCTGTGCGAGGAGCTGGGTGCAAGCCATTCGGGCGCCGACCTGACCGATGTGGCGCAGATCGAGGAGATGATGGGCGAGGCGGGCGCGATCGACATCCTCGTCAACAATGCCGGCATGCAGCATGTCAGCCCGGTGGAGGAGTTCCCGGTCGAGAAATGGGAAAAGATCATCGCGCTCAATCTGACCGCCGCGTTCCACACCACGCGGCTGGCGGTGCCCGGGATGAAGGCGAAGCGCTGGGGCCGGATCATCAACACCGCCAGCGCGCACTCCAAGGTCGCAAGCCCGTTCAAGAGCGCCTATAATGCGGCGAAGCACGGGCTCGACGGTTTCACCAAGACGGTGGCGCTCGAACTGGCGGAGCATGGCGTGACCGCCAATTGCATCAGCCCCGGCTATGTCTGGACCCCGCTGGTCGAAAACCAGATTCCCGACACGATGAAAGCACGCGGAATGACGCGCGAGCAGGTGATCAACGACGTGCTGTTGGTGAAGCAGGCGACGCGCAAATTCGTCCAGCCCGAGGAAATCGGCGCACTCGCGGTGTTCCTGTGCCGAGACGAAGCGCAGAACGTCACCGGGGCGAACTGGAGCGTGGACGGAGGCTGGACGGCGGAGTGACGTTCAAGCGCCAATTCCGGGGAGATTTTCCGAACATCGATCGGGGACGGGGCATTGGTAAGCTGCCTCCCGCATGAACGCGGGCTGCACACAACCCGATTCCGAGGAGAAAAATCGATGAGAAAGTTTGTAATCGCCGCATCAGTTCCCGCTCTTGCGCTTGGCCTCGCCGCCTGTGGACCGGACGACGCCGTGGAAGAGCGAGGTGACGCTCTCGAAGAACGCGCCGACGCAATCGAGGATGTCGGCAATGAGCGCGCCGAGATGCTGGAAGGACGCGCCGACGAGGCTGCTACCGATGCGCGCGAGGACGCCCTCAACGCCCGCGCGGAGGAACTCGACGATGTGGGTGACAACGCGGCGGACCGGATGAACGAGCGCGCCGACGAAATGGAATAATAAGCCGCGCAGACCGTTTCTTCCCCGGTCTGCACGCGAGGGGCCCCCGTTCGCGGGGCCCCTTTTTGTTTCAGCTATGCACTAGCGCCCGTCCCCTAGCGTCGTTAGATGGGCCGCCACGAATCGTCGCCATCGCAGAGAAAGTGGCAACTATGGACATCCCCCTCGGCCTGACCTTCGATGACGTGCTGCTGCGTCCGGCCGAGAGCGATATCCTGCCTTCCATGGCGAACACCGCGACGCGGCTGACGCGCGCCATTTCGCTCTCGATTCCGGTGGTCTCCAGTGCGATGGACACGGTGACCGAGGCCGACATGGCGATCGCCATGGCGCAATTGGGCGGGATCGGCGTGCTCCACCGTAATTTCGAGGTCGAGGAGCAGGCCGCCGCGGTGCGCGCGGTCAAGCGCTATGAAAGCGGCATGGTGGTCAACCCGATCACCATCCACCCCGACGCCACGCTCGGCGAGGCGCAAGAAATCATGGCGAGCAACCGCATCAGCGGTATTCCGGTGACCGACCGCTCGGGCAAATTGTGCGGCATCCTGACCAATCGCGACGTCCGCTTCGCCGAGAACCCGCGCCAGCCGGTCAAGGAGCTGATGACAACCGAGAACCTTGCCACCGTGCCGCTCGGCACCGCGCAGGACGAGGCGCGCCGTCTGCTCCATCAGCGGCGGATCGAGAAACTGCTGGTGGTGGACGACAATGGTCGCTGCGTCGGGCTGATCACGGTCAAGGATATCGAAAAGGCGGTCGCCTATCCCCATGCCACCAAGGACGAGAGCGGGCGCCTGCGCGTCGCCGCCGCGACCACCGTGGGCGATAGCGGCTTCGAGCGGACCGAAGCGCTGATCGACGCCGAGGTGGATGTGGTGGTGATCGACACCGCCCACGGCCACAACAAGGAAGTTTCGCGCGCGGTCGAACGGGTCAAAAAGCTCTCCAATTCGGTACAGGTGGTCGCGGGCAATATCGCCACGGCGGAAGCCGCCAAGGCGCTGATCGACGCGGGCGCGGACGCTGTGAAGGTCGGCATCGGGCCGGGATCGATCTGCACCACGCGCGTGGTCGCGGGCGTGGGTGTGCCCCAATTGACCGCGATCATGGACTGCGCGGAGGAAGCGGAAAAGAGCGGCGTACCCGCGATCGCCGACGGCGGTCTCAGGACCAGTGGCGATGCGGCCAAGGCGCTCGCTGCCGGCGCCTCTTCCGTCATGATCGGCTCGATGCTCGCAGGGACCGAGGAAGCGCCCGGCGAGACCTTCATTTACCAGGGGCGCAGCTACAAGAGCTATCGCGGCATGGGCAGCGTCGGCGCGATGGCGCGCGGCAGCGCCGACCGCTATTTCCAGCAGGACGTTCAGGCGCAGAAGCTGGTGCCCGAGGGGATCGAGGGGCAGGTGCCGTACAAGGGCCATGCAGCAGCGGTGGTCCACCAGCTGGTCGGGGGGATCAAGGCGGCGATGGGTTATACCGGCAGCGCCACGATCGACGATCTCAAGCGCGCGCAATTCGTCCGCATCACCAATGCGGGGCTGAACGAAAGCCATGTCCACGACGTGGCGATCACCCGCGAGGCGCCCAATTATCCGACCCGCTGATTCTTTCGGAACGGCAGGGGCATGACCCCCGCTGCGCGCGTCCAGACAGCGATCGAACTGCTCGATGGCATCGTGGAGGCGGCGCGGGGGCAGGGCGCCCCCGGCGACCGGATCCTGGCGCAATGGTTCCGGGATCACCGCTTCGCAGGCAGCAAGGACCGGCGCGCCATCCGCGAATTGGTCTATGTTGCCATCCGCGCCTGTGGCCCCGTGCCAGAGAGCGGGCGCGCAGCGATGCTGCGGCTGGCCGAGACAGATCCGGCAATCGCGCCGCTGTTCGACGGCTCGTCCTTCGGCCCCGACCCGGTAGGCCCGAACGAGACCGCGGCGCGCGGCGGAATCGCGCCCGACTGGTTGGTCGAGAAGCTGGCGGATTCGGGCATTGCGCAAGAGGAAGCCGAAGCGCTGCTCGAGCGTGCGCCGCTCGATCTGCGGGTCAACACGCTCAGGACCGATCGCGCGACCCTGTCACTGCCCGAACCTGCGGAAATCACCGCGGCCCCCAATGGCCTGCGTCTCGCGCCCGGCACGCCGGTGGAGCAATGGCGCGAGTATCGCGAAGGTTTGGTCGAAATCCAGGACACCGGTTCGCAGCTCGCCTGTGTGGCGGTGGGGGCAAAGCCGGGCGAGACCGTGATCGACCTGTGCGCCGGCGGCGGAGGCAAGACGCTGGCGCTGGCGGCAGCGATGGACAATCTCGGGCGGTTGATCGCATGCGACACCGATCGCGGGCGCTTGTCCAAATTGGCGCCGCGCGCCGAACGCGCAGGAGTGACAAATGTCGAGACGCGGCTGCTCGATCCTGGCCGCGAGATGGAAGTGCTGGCCGATCTCGCTGGGCAAGCCGATGCGGTGCTGGTCGATGCGCCCTGCTCGGGCACCGGCACCTGGCGGCGCAATCCGGAGGCGCGCTGGCGGCTGACGCCCGTTACGCTGGCCCGGCTGACCGATTTGCAGGCCCATATTCTCGATTACGCGGTGAAACTGCTCAAGCCCGGCGGCAGGCTGGTCTACGTCACCTGTTCGCTGCTCGATGAAGAAGGCCCGGGCCAGTGCGATGCGCTGTTCGAACGCCACGTGCATTTGTCCGCGCAGCCGCTGGCGCTTGCGCTCGGGCGCGAGCGCGGGAAAGGAATCCGGCTCACACCGTTCCACGATGGCACCGACGGCTTTTTCATCGCCTGTGCAGCTTAACCATGGTAGCTCTTGCGTCCATGGCAGCCACGCCGCATCTTTCGCGACGATCGCTAACGGAGACAATCATGCGTTTTGCCCCCGCCGCAGCCGCCCTCTCGCTCGCTCTCGCCGTGACGGCCAGCGTCAGCTACGGCGCCGATCCCGAGCCCAGCCCGAGGGCCGCGATGCTGATTGCGCAGGGGCAGACCGCGCTCGATGGCGGGGACACGCAAGGCGCGATCGATGCTTTCGAGGCGGCGCTAGCGGTCGATCCCGGCTACACGCCCATATTCCTGCACCTGGCCGAGGCCGCGCGCGCCGACGGGCTGCAGGGCAAGGCGATCCGCTATTACCGCAAGACGCAGGACCGCGATCCGGGCAATTTCGCCGCGATTTCGGGCGAGGGCGAAGCGCTGGTCGAGAAGGGCGCGGTGGAAAAGGCGCGTGCCAATCTGTCCAAGCTTCAATCCATGTGCGGCGATGGCTGTGACGAGACTCGCGAACTCGCCGCCGCGATCCAGGCCGGCCCGCGCGAGCGCGTGCTCACGGCCGAGGCGGTGATGCCCGACACGACGGTGGCTCAGAGCAACTGACGCCCGGGGCTAAACC